>CAYHFJ010000451.1:0-1507 GCA_964355885.1 uncultured Flavobacteriales bacterium | reverse complement strand
AAATAACCCAACAGGTCATATCCCCGGTAAAATTTGAATTCTTCCGCAAACTTGTCAGTCCAGTTCATCCCTTCACATTCCCAGCTATCCGTCCCAAGATCTTTCAAAGTGGTTCCAACATGATTTCCTGCTGCCTTAAAAATGGGATCCAAGACTCCCTTCCAATAAAAATCCAATGCCTCTTTGCTTAGATAATCAAGTATAAGACCTTGCCAGTTATCACTTGATGTTGATACAAGTGCCCCTGAACATGTGTAACCTATGCGAAGGATACTCCACTCACCTACAGGCACTTCCCATTTGAAAGTCCCTTCACTATCCATTTTGGAAGTCAGGTTAAAAATCTCATCACTTTTAATAATATAGGTTGTTTTATCCTCATTTTTCTTATTTCGGGGAGAGATATTATCTAACAAAAACCGGGTATCAGTTGCTGAACCTCCAAGTTCATGGTAAGCCAGTTTTAAATCTAAATCAGAAATTGTTTTATCGGATTTATTCTTTTCGTTTAGCCGAATTGCCAACACCACAATATCTTTGTAAAAATCCTTTTTGCTTGCAGGAGTCTCTAACTTTAGTGTAAAAACAGACCCTCCGGTAATTTTTGTTTCTGAATAAGTAAGCTGTTTTGCTGCATATTGAGGTGTTATTTTCGGACCTCCCAGATTCCAGCCGCTTTGTAAATTTAGTCCGATCTCCAGGCCAAGTCGTTTGGCTTCATCCAGGGCAAAAACAAATAGCTCGTTCCATTCATCTGAGCCAAATTGAGGTCCTGCAGGGACATCCTTGTTTCCTCTTTGATTTTGGCCTCCGCCATCGTAAACAACTGCTCCCTGGAAATTCCGGGATTTCATGGCTTCCAAATCACTTTTGATAGCTTCTTTTGTTACATTGCTATTGAGCCACCACCACCAACAATTAAGTCCATATTCTGAAGGTGGGTTTTGGAAGTTTTCTTTTAAGTAGGTTAAATCAGCAGTACTTTCCCGTGGGTTGTCAATGTTGTTACAATTCAGCAACAAAAGAAAGAGAGCAAGTAAAGTTGAATATTTTGAAACTGATTTTGTCATTTGTTTAGCTTTTTTAATTTGTAAAGTCTCATGAATGTTTACAGTCCCTATGCTGGCACAGATTTAAAATCTGTGCCAGCTTATGTACTTTTGCTTTTTCAGTTTGTTACAGCTTCTTCAATTGTCACAGGTCCTATCAAACCCGATGGTTCCAAAGGGATTACCTCAATTGGCCTCCCGCGAAAATCACGTTTTAAATTGATGTTGGTAGTTGTGTATTGTTTTTTATCCGGGAATGTCTGATCACCGGCCACCCTGTTAAACCAGGAATTTACTACTTTAATCCGCAGGGTATTCTCACCCTTTTGCAGTTCCTGGCTTACTTCAATTCTGAAAGGTTTTGTCCAAAGTACCCCTTTATCCTTTCCATTTATATTAACCTCTGCTATACCTACATCTTTTACTTCCTCCAACTGTAAAAAGTACTGTTTTTCCTT
>CAYHFJ010000450.1:0-1518 GCA_964355885.1 uncultured Flavobacteriales bacterium | reverse complement strand
ATGCGCTGTAAAATCATGTCTTTTCTCCAAAATAATTAAAAAATACCACCTAAATTTGTAAACCATTCAATACCCTCATTGCTTCTTCACTTGCTTCGTTAGGGGCCAAATGAGCATAAATCTCGGTGGTTGTTATTGAAGCATGGCCTAACAATTTTGAGACCTTCGCCAAACTGACCCCGTTTTGAACCAGTCGAGTCGCGAACGTGTGGCGTAAAGTATGGATTGTCACCTTTCCCCCTTTTTCTAAAACAACATCATCATTATTCAATCCAGAACGGTTCATCGCTTTATTGATGCCTTGATAAACATAGCCTCGTGGATCACCGTCTTTACCCTCAAAAACATATCTGGATTTTTCACTGCGGTTTTCATGACGGGATTTGATGACTTCTTTCAACCTGTCAGTCATATAAAGGGTGTCAGCCAGATTCACCTTATTCCGGTAAATTCTGATACTGCCGGATTCCATATCAACGGAACTCCAAGGCAATTTAGCCATTTCGTCATAACGCATTCCGGTATCCAGTAAAGACACTACCAAATCATAATTGTCTTGTAGGTGTTTTTTCATTTCAGGGGTTCTGTCAGCCGGTGGAACCATGCCTTTTTCATGACGATTTGGATCAAGTTCTTTCAATAACCGTTGCTCTTCATCTTGGGTTAAAAACCTTAATCGACCTTTTTTGGTTTTCAGTTCTTTGGAAGGCCAGTTGATTTCGGAATTAACCTTATAGCCGAGTTCTTCAGCCAGTTTGATAGAACTCCGTAAAGTCTGGAGTTCGTGTTTGATTGTCCAGTTGGCAATGTTCTCAAATTTCCGAGAAGCAACCAAAATATTGATGTGTTTGTTAGTAAGGTCATGAAGGAACAGGTCTGATTTTCCAATGGCGGCAACTTTGATTTTGTCACCGGTTTTTGGATCAATTTTGAACCCAATTAATTTATTTGAGTAAGTCAGTAGGTTTTTGTAACTGGCCGAATTAACTCTGGATTGTTTATAACGTTCCAGAGCATCACTTAATGTTATCGGTAGACATTCACCTAATATTTGATTTGTAAACGCATCTTCACGTTTTTTCGCTTCAATTCTGGCCGCAATTGCCTTCTTTGGGGTACCTGTTGAACCAAAGTATTTTTTGCCCTTAATTTGGAATTGATAGTACCAATTCTGCGTGTTTGTTCGTTTTAGTAGGGTCATATCAGGGGTCCCGTAAGTATGTTTTTCATTGCTGATCTCTTACGGACACCATCCCTTTAATTCACCGAAGGGACAACGGGTACCACCTGATATTTTTAAGCAAATCGTTCGGGTTCGGCAGACCGTAAAATAATGGCTCGTTCCGGCATCGGTAATTTTTCAACAGGAGTAGCCAAACATTTCACCAAATGGCGTTTGATATTAGTTGGTGAGGGATCGATACCTTTATCCAACAACTTCACGGTAAGCTCGCCCATCTCGTTGCCATCGGTAACAAAGTCCATTTGAACCATCAATTTTCTAACCGTGTAATCTTC
>CAYHFJ010000449.1:0-1519 GCA_964355885.1 uncultured Flavobacteriales bacterium | reverse complement strand
TCAGAACGTTTGCATCCACAGACATACCAAGAGACAGAACGATACCTGCAATACCGGGAAGTGTTAACACTGCCTGAACAGGAACCAGAATTCCAACCACAAGAAATACGTTCAATAAAACTGCGATATCAGCAACCACCCCTGAGTTGTTGTAATAGGCAATCATGAAAATAATAATGGTTAAGAAACCCGCAATGATGGACATTAAACCCTGGTTGATTGATTCTTTACCAAGGGTTGGTCCTACAACTTCTTCTTCCACAATTCGGGTTGGAACAGGCAATTTACCCGCTTTCAGAATGTTGGCTAAATCTTTTGCTTCATCTATGGTGAAACTTCCTGAAATAGAAGAGTTTCCATTTGGAATTTCACCTCTCACGTTTGGTGCAGAGTACACATAGTTATCAAGGGCGATGGCAATTCTGCGTCCAATATTGGCTGCAGTTAATCTTTTCCAGATTCTTGCTCCTTCAGAATTCATTGCCATGGTCACCTCTGGTTGGCCTCTGTCATCAAAATCCTGTCGGGCATCTGTGATTACAGAACCTTCAAGTGGAGCCTGGTTGTCTCTTCCTTTTTTAACGAAATATAGTGGAAGAACCTCATCTTGCTCTTTTCCTGCGGCTTGACCCGTCGCTTCTGGCTTAACTCCCCACAAATATTTCATATTGGTTGGGAAAATCGCCTTCACATCATCCCGTGACAACAATCGGTTCACTTTAGATGTATCTTTTATACTCACACCAAGTCCACCATAAACCGGTTTGAAAAGGGAGGTGAGGATAGAACTTTGCTTTGCAGAAGAAGTATCTTTTTTGGCATTACCTGAATCAGATTTGCCTTCCAGTTTTTTAGCCAAAGCCGCAGCGCCGGTATCTGAATTTGTAGAGTCAGTATTGGAAGCCACTGCAGTGGAATCCGTTTTGGTGCTATCAGCAGCAGCAGATTTGAATACGTCTGTTGTAGCTTCTGATTTCAGTCCTTTCCTGGCTTCTTCTTCTTTTACCAAAAGGTCATTCAATGAATTGATGTAGGAGCCAAATTCATTTCCTTCCCAAACTTCAAAAAACTCAAGTTTCGCTACACTTTGAAGGATTTTTCTAGCCCTTGCAGCGTCTGAGATGCCAGGTAATTCTATTTGAATTCTGTTTGTTCCTTTCAGTTGCTGAATGTTAGGCTGCGTTACCCCGAATTTATCAATCCTCGTTCTTAGGATTTCAAATGAACGGTCGATGGTAGATTGTACCTCCTCATTTAAATAGGCAAGTACCTTTTTGTCATCAGAACTGTAATCAATCCGGCTGGAGTTGTTTTTATTACTGAAAACAGTATTTAGCTTAACGCCAGGATTTTTAGTTGAAAATGCCTGATAAAACAGGTCGATGTAAGGAGATTGAGACGTTTTTTGTAATTCTCTGGCTTCCATTAAAGCTTCTAAAAATGCTTTGTTCTGGTTGTTTCCAGACAATACTTTGAGGATATCTCCTGCATCAACTTCCATGGTCACGTGCATACCACC
>CAYHFJ010000448.1:0-1536 GCA_964355885.1 uncultured Flavobacteriales bacterium | reverse complement strand
AGGAGGAACCCGTGAGAATTCCGTGTGCCGAGCGCCTACCATTTATAATTGCCGGACTGGCATTTCTTCAGCCAGCATTAACGAATATTCAGTTCAGCACGTTGACGATGATTGCAACGGCTTTGGTGTTAGGTGGTAAATTCAGCCTTTCAGAGATTAGTCGTATGTGGCTGAAAGATAAGTGTGTCAGCACGCTATCTTCTTTTTTCTCTGATGCAAAATTTTCAACAGATGAAATGATGCATCTTTATGCATTGCATGTCATTAAATTGTATAAGCCCAATGGCGGCTATTACTGCATTGATGACACAATGAAACACCATACAAATTTCTGCAAGTGGATTCATGGCGTATTTGTTTTGTTTGATCACGCTCTTAAAACGAACATGAAGGCTGTCTGTATCGTTTTCCTTTACTATAGCGATGGAGACGACATCAAGTTTCCCATTAATTTTCGGATTTATTACCAGGATACGCAAAAGATGCTTTGGCAAAAAGGGAAAAATCCTGTTTGCAAGACCAAGTACGACCTGGCTCTGGAAATGATAGAATGGGCTCTGGGCAAAGGCTTCCCCCGGGGAGTCGTTTTGGCAGACTGTTGGTTTGGAAGTGGTCCGTTTATAGAAGGACTTAAAGGCTTTGGCATGAGCTATGTTCTTGAGATCAAATCAAGTTTTAAAGTCAGAATGCCATTCACCGAACCCATGCTAACAGCTAAAGGCAAGATAGCCAAAAGACAGTATGCCTGTATCTATCTGCCAGATGTTTTCAAAGCCATAATTCCCTTCAGCAAATGTGGTTTTGCCGCTAAAGAATCAAAGGCGGAAAAAGTTCTTTACCATGCAAAGATTATCACAGCTCAGCTCAGCTCAATTCCATTTCAGGGAAACACCGGGTTGTACAAAGCATTGATCCAGTCAAATCAACCACCAAATATCTGCTCACCAATGAACTCACCTGGGAAGCCAACAAGATTATTTCCGCTTACAGTAATCGATGGGTTATCGAGGAATTTTTCAGGAATGCAAAGCAGTTGACCGATATGGAGGGAGCCACTATCAGGAGTGAACAGGGCGTGACACTATCGTTATGCCTGGTGTCCTGGATTGACTTTCTCCTCCATTTCGAGAACCACAAGCAAAGCACTGCTGAAAAATTGCCAAAGGAATCATTGACGATTCCTTCGATAGTACGTCGAGCGCAGTACTGGAATCTTGAGGCTTTCATAGAAAGAGTGCTAAAAGATGCAAATTTGTTGAAAAAGTGGCTTGGCATGGAAAGAAACAATCTGGACAGGAAGCGGAAAACTTCTAACATACTGATTGATTTGGAAGATTGTACCGCAACTTGCACATAAGGCCAGTTTTTATAAGCCAATTTAAGCAAATAGGATGCCAATGAACCATTTTTTCAATGAACTATTTTTCGAAAACTCAAGTATATATTTCTTCAAACTTTATCGCTACTTCTTCGGATGCCGGAACAATCGCTTCAGCCATCCCACGTAACACCGAAAAAACCATTCTCGACTATGAT
>CAYHFJ010000447.1:0-1550 GCA_964355885.1 uncultured Flavobacteriales bacterium | reverse complement strand
ATGTGTGGCAAGAGTAAATGTACCTGTTAAAGAAAGGGATCCGGCAGCACCTGATGCATCTGCATTTATTCTTGAATCGGTTGCCAGGGTTACACCTCCCGGCCATGTGTTGTTTCCGCCTGTGCTTCGTAATGCTCCGTTTGCACCGCTAACTCCATTTCCGCTTAACGTAGTAGAATATGTATTGAAATTCAAGCCTGTTAAATTATACAAAGATAAAGTTGCGTTGGATTGAACAGTTATTCCGGTCGTACTACCCAGTGCCTGTAAGTTTCGGAGCTCAGCCTGTGCATTAGAATTCACAGTGGTAGTGCCTGAAAATGTATTTGTTTGGTTTAATATCACCATAGAGCCTGTATTTCCTCCAACAAAGACATCATTTACAGAAACAGTTGAAGTACTTCCTGCATCTAAACCATTAGATACTAACCCAGGTATATAGGTGCCAGAGGAAAGATAATAGCCAAGTTCTACTCTTTTAGAATTTGTTACAGTAGAAGTCTGCTTCCAATAGGAATTATCATTCGAATCCCCATCCCAAAGATCAGTACCATAAATAGAAAAGGCGTCAATGTTACCTGATTCGTTCAAAGTTAAATTGTAAGCCGGGTAATCAGTTCCATCAACTGTCAAAAAAACGTCGGCTGTTGTACTTGATGTAATTCTGATCGTGAAAATGTAATCTTTAAAGGTGTTTTGAAGCGGGACAAAACTAAGTGTTGTATTTCCTCCTAACCTGTTAACGTACCATGCAGCATTATTATCTGTATTACAATACAATCTTGAACCGCTGATGTTATTACTATAACTAATTCCTTGCGTACCACCAGCATTCAGTGAAAAACCTATTTGACCAAACGCCCTTGTTGCCGCTACTGTAATTTTAAAAACATCTCCTACCTGTAAGGGGCGGTTTGAGCCACTATTATCTCCGGCTGTTTTGAAGGTTCTCCACCCAGCGGTTTTTTTATTTCCGCTATTTGCCCACATCCCGAGTTCCGTGCCACCATTATTAAAAAAATCACCTCCATCATTAAACTGAGTTGGGAAATTGGCGTCCTGCATTACATACACAACCGTGGTCTGAGATTGAAGCACTCCTCCGTACAACACAAAAACAAGAAAAGACAATATCAATTTTAAAACCTGATTTGCACCATTTTTAGTTTCGGTGTCTCTGGTTTTACAAATCCGTAAAGATGTTTTTTGCAATTTTCCCTCAATAAAGAATAAAGTAAATAATGTCTTTTTCATGATTTTCTGATTTAGAAGTACAAATATTTCGCCTTCAAATATAACCCTTTTCACCCTAACAATCAATAGGGACCTTTTATTTTCCGGAATTTATTTACCAAAATACGGTTAAAGTTGAAGTTTGGACTTCATCGAAATACCTGGTCATAAGGAACGAAGTGTTGCCGGGGAGTCAGGCCAGGGGGTCCGGGGGGTGAGGTGGATGTTATGTTGTGCAAGTTTTAGAGGCTGTTGAAAATGTTTTTTAATCCCTTTAGTCCTCACGTTTTGTCAAACGAACGTCAGAACAGATAACT
>CAYHFJ010000446.1:0-1551 GCA_964355885.1 uncultured Flavobacteriales bacterium | reverse complement strand
GCGATCGTTTCGTTGATATCATTCAAAAGCTTGAGAGGTGGTACAATGTTGATATACATCTATCTGATGTGTCGCTTGGTAATTACGCACTGCATGCAACCTTTTTCGATGATAGCATTGAACAGATACTTGAAATTTTCGTGGGATCGATACCCATCCGGATTGAATATCCCAAAAGGGTTAAAAACCAGGATGGGGCATATTCAAAAAGAGAGATCCTCATAACACGGGACAGGACCCGCAAGAGTACAAAACAATAACAAAACTAAAAACACAATTGACCATGGAAGAAGAGTAAATTTGAACAAAAGAAAACAGGAAAGAGCAGCCACTCTTCCCTGTTAAAATCTAGACATCAGTGATTCATTATTAGAAACAAATCAATTCAAAAGTATGAAAAAAAGTAAATGGTTGAATGCCGGGTGCATTAATTGTTTTCTTCCCGGGAAAATCTTATTAAAAATGAAACTAACATTCATGTTTATCTTGGCCGGAATTATCCAGGTTGTTGCCATAAACAGCTATTCCCAGACTACCCGGTTAACTTTCGAACTCAAAGCTACCTCGGTTTCGGATGTGTTGAAAGAGATAGAGAATCAAAGTGAATTTTATTTTGCCTACAACAAGGATGCGATCAATTTAGACCGGAAAGTGGACCTGACGGCTAAAAACCTTCTGGTAGAGGAGATCCTGGACCAACTCTTCCGCGATACCAATGTTAAATACAAAATTACCGACCGGCACATCATCTTGTCCACGCTGGAGCTTGTGGAACCACAAAAATCCATCTCTGGTAAAGTTACTGACTCTTCAGGGGCTACATTACCTGGCGTTTCAGTGGTGGTGAAGGGCACCACTTTGGGTGTTATCACAGATATAGATGGAAAATATTCGCTGTCAAGTGTTCCTGAAAATGGCATTTTGCAGTTTTCGTTTGTGGGGATGAAGACGCAGGAGATTGCAATATCAAACAAGACAACAATTAATGTAACACTTGCAGAGGAAACTGTTGGAATTGAAGAGGTAGTAGCTATTGGATATGGAACTCAGAAAAAAATAAATTTAACCGGTGCTGTATCCACTGTTAAAAGTTCAGATTTGGCATTGATACCTGTTGCAAGTACAAGTAATGCATTAACTGGCCGTGTTTCAGGTTTAATTACTTCTCAACAAAGCGGTCAGCCGGGAGCCGATGCTGCCTCTTTAAGTATTCGTGGTTTTGGTAGTCCCTTAGTAATTTTAGATGGTGTTGAAAGTAGTTTCAACAATATTGATGCCAATGAAATAGAGAGTATTTCAGTATTGAAAGACGCTTCGGCTGCCATATATGGTGCACGTGCAGGAAATGGAGTTGTGTTGATAACAACCAAGCGGGGAAATATGGGCAAACCGACTATTACGCTCAATAGTTCCTGGACATTTCAGGGTTTGGTTAATTTACTTAAGCCTTTATCTGCAGGTGATTATACCCGGTTGGCTCGTGATAATTATCTTCAGACAGGAAAAAATGCCATAAATGCTCCTTATACAGAAGAAGAAGTTCAAAAATAT
>CAYHFJ010000445.1:0-1604 GCA_964355885.1 uncultured Flavobacteriales bacterium | reverse complement strand
TTGGCATTCATAATTGTGCCTGGAGCGCAACTCCTTATCTCAACGATTATGCACAAGTACCCAAAGTAGGTTACATCGACATGGGAATAGATTCGGATTTGGAAACGGCAAAAACACTTTTCCCCGAAACCCGCCGCGCCATTATGTACACGCCCATGGATGTGGCCAATAAAGCTTCGGAACAAATCAGAAACGACATGGAATTGATTGCCAAAAAATATGGCCCTTGCGATATTGTTGCTGCCGATATTGAACATGGAACACCCGACAAAAAAGTACTGGAACTGATCAGAATCTGTGAGGTTATTTCAGGCAAATTTATTAACACATAAAAAGTATGCAAACATTATTATCCATTTTGAGAACTGTTCTGATAGCAGGTTATTTTTTATCTGCCGCAATTTTCACTACCAGCGCTGTTGAACGGCTACCAACCGAATTCTTTGTTTCGATGGCTGGAAACGACAATAATCCCGGCACCATTAACAAACCATTCCTCACTCCTGAAAGGGCCAGAAATGCAATACGCGAGCTAAAAAATAACGGCAACCCGCCTGATACCATATTGGTGTATTTTAGAAAAGGAGATTATGTTCGTTCAAAAACACTGGAACTTATCCTCGAAGACTCAGGAACATCCAATTTTCCTGTTGTGTGGAAGGCTTATCAGGGTGAGAGGGTAAGATTTATTGGTGGAATGGAAATTTCAGGTTTTAAGCGGGTAAATAACACTGAAATTCTGAATCGGTTGGGCCAACCGGCTTGCGACAACGTATTGGTTACCGATTTAAGGGCAAATGGAATAAATGATTTCGGGAAATTTAGCTCGCGCGGATTTGGCAGACCTACCACACCATCGCATGGAGAGCTGATTTTTAATAATCTGCCGATGACATTGGCCCGCTGGCCCAATACAGGTGAATGGGAGCGGATAAAAGACTTTCCCCGCGACAGTGTAAAAGCGGATGGTCAGGGTAAAAAAATGGGGGCGCTGTCCGGTGGATTCTTTTACAACAGTGACCGTCCGGCGAAATGGAGGAATACAGGAAATATTTGGGTGTACGGTTACTGGGCATACGATTGGGCAAACAGTTACGAACGGGTTACAGAGTTAAATCCCGAACGACATTTTTTAAAGACTGCCGAACCATACGGTAATTATGGATTTGTTAAAAATCAACGGTTTTGTTTTCTCAATATTCTGGAGGAACTTGACCAGCCGGGAGAGTGGTTTCTTGACAGGGATTCGGGGTTACTTTATTTTTGGCCACCCTCGGCAATTGAATCGGGTGAAGCGATTTTTTCAGAACTGGAAGAACCTTTTTTACTGTTAAATAATGTTAGTCACGTTTCTTTTTCAGGTATTGAATTTGAAGCGTCTCGGGGAAATGCCATACAAATAGAAGATGGAGAAGGAAACCGCATTGAAGGTTGTATGCTGCGTAATATTGGCAACAATGCCATCATCGTAAATGGCGGAACAAATCATGGAATTCTTAGTTGCGATATTTCAGACTCGGGCGATTGCGGGGTTCTTCTTACCGGTGGAGACCGAAAAACTTTAACATCATGTGGCCATTTTGTTGAGAATTGTCATTTTCAAC
>CAYHFJ010000444.1:0-1605 GCA_964355885.1 uncultured Flavobacteriales bacterium | reverse complement strand
CAGGGTCTGACTCAACGTAAACAAAGGGGAGAAATGATTCGTGTAGCATTGGTAGGATATACTAATGTCGGGAAGTCAACTTTGATGAATCTGCTCTGCAAGAGTGATGTGTTCGCTGAGAACAAACTTTTTGCCACGCTTGACACAACGGTGCGAAAGCTGGTGTATGATAATATACCTTTTTTGCTATCAGATACCGTTGGATTTATCCGTAAGCTGCCTCATGACCTGATTGAATCATTTAAATCAACACTTGATGAGGTACGTGAAGCCGATATACTTCTTCATGTTGTTGACATATCTCACCCACAATTTGAAGATCAGATCAATGTTGTGAAGCAAACACTTTCCGAATTAGGGGCATCTGACAAACCTACCATTCTTATATTTAATAAAATTGATGCCTACCATTATATTCAAAAGGATGATGACGATCTGACTCCGGCCACAAAGGAGAACATGTCCCTTGAAGATCTTAAGAAAACCTGGTTGGCAAAGTTGACCGGGTCAGGTGTTTTTATTTCAGCGACAGAAAAAAGAAATATTGATGAGTTACGCGAGCGATTATTAAAATTAGTCAAATCTTTGCATCATCAGAGATATCCGAATCAGTTGAATTAATAAGCCTGATAGATTCGATGAATGTTTAAAACAAAAAACCTCCTATTGAAGGAGGTTTTTTATTTATAAAGAGAGTCGAAGTATTTATCGGTTAATCATGAATGAACTTGAGTATACTTGTTTTGACCCATCCATCAACTGAAACTTGTAATTGCCTACAGGGAAATGCGAGACATCAACACTGGTCTCGTTTGGTTCCAGAACATCTGAAAAAACATGTTTACCACGGATGTCATAGATGTTAAAATGAAGCGGCGTTGTTTTTTTAAGGTCAACACGGATGGTGATTGTGGAAGAAGCCGGAGAAGGAAATAAATCAACGGAATTAATATTCGATTGAACTTCATCAATACCAACAACACCGGTGAAGGATAAGTCATCAATGTAGAGTATGGTACCGGCATGACCACTTCCAATTGCTAAGGGAGAAGTGAGTAATAAAATCACCATGGTGTCAGGGTATTCTGTCCAGGAATTATAAGCAAGATTCACAGTGAAGGGTGCATAACCCGGACCGGGAGTTGCACTGTTTGCGGTGAATTGACCATAGCCAATTGTGTCCCGGCTGCTGGTAGCTGTATTCCATTTCATCAGAGAAACGATGATATAGCAAGTATCTCCTCCGACAGGAGCATAGCTGTAGAAACCGTTTAGTTTTGCGTGGCGCACGGTATCAGGACTACCTTTGATAATAGATAAAGTAAGAATATCAATATCGCCGTTAGAGGCTGCTGCCGGAACAGTACCTAAACTTGTTATCCAGCCGGTGAGTTTCAGCGCGTAATCGCCCCCATGTGTGAATGTGTCTTTTTCGGCACTATGAGAAAATCCGAATGTGAAAGCCAGACTTGCACTATCCGTAGTTTTCCATGAATCCGGAAGTTCGTATGCGTAGGTGCCTGTGGTGCTGGCTGTCCAATTTTCAAATCCACCATTGGGAACAGTCTGAGCGGAAACAACAGCTCCCCAAAGTATAATTGTCAA
>CAYHFJ010000443.1:0-1639 GCA_964355885.1 uncultured Flavobacteriales bacterium | reverse complement strand
CGGTTCAGATCGAAATGAAACCATCTGTGCATGTTCCCTTACGAAGGACCGATTCCATCAAAAGAAAACGATTTTTGGGGGACCCTATTCTGCATCCCACAAAAATGTACTTGGCATGATGCAAGCGCTGGTGGAGTTTATTGGCTACCTGAAAAGCCATGAGGAACAAGTTCATTCGATACTCTAAGCCATACTCTCATTAATGGTAAACTTGTTCTATAAATGAATTTTAGGAGCTAACTGTGGATTCGGGTGGCATAAAGCCAACCATTGGTGGGCATAAAAAGTTTGATTTTCGTTACGGATGGCTAAGTAATATTAATTTTGTTTTTTACCTATGACGTCACTTCCTCCTTCGCAATCTTTACCCATTCAATATCTCTCAGCCAGTTTCGAGAATGTAACCAATTCCTACAAGTTCTATTGGTTTCTTTCCATTCTGGAACATATCCACCACAAACAAACACGGGTTATTCCTGTGCGCCAACTAATTGCGCGGATGATTGCGAATGTCTGGTATCCGACTAATTACTTTCGTCTTTCTTTTGGAAAACAAGACAGACTGGGGATGATCACAATAGATATTGGAGTACAAAGTTCCTTGCCAGCAGACTCTAAGCAGAATCAGATTATTGATGTGGTTCTTGAACTTTTTAATCAAAACTCCCCAATTTCTCAAAACATTGACAGTTTACAAGCATATGTTCCTTATCGTTTTTTACGCCCTTTCTTTGCTCGTGAACTTCGCGGAATAAAAGACACATTTGTAAATTCTCGCATTGAGAGCATGGCAAGAGAAACCTACAACGACCCTGCAAATCCGTGTTTGTATAAATTTGTTTCATCTCCTGAATTTGCCATTGAAATTCACCCTGCATGGTTTGAGTATTTGAAGCAACATCTTTCAATTCTCACAGGCTTTTGTATGTGGAATTTGGTGGGGTACATTCAAAAAAATAATCCTAATGCGCCAAACGTTTCAAGTAAATTAATCGAACCTTCGCAACGAGACCTGAAAACGGCAAGGGAATTTTGGAAAGTTGCTCTTGAGAAACTTGAAGCAGTAACGTGCATTTATTCAGGGCAACAAATGATAAAGGAACAATTCTCTCTTGACCATTTTTTGCCTTGGCGGTTTGTCGCTCATGATTTGCTTTGGAACATTATCCCTTCTCCGAAAAATGTAAATTCCGCCAAAAGTGATAACTTGCCTGACATCGAAAAACACTTTGATAAATTTATAGACACGCAATACAAGGCAGTTAAGGCTGTAGTGCAGGCAAAAAAATTAAACCTGCTTGAAGATTACTTTTTACTTACAAAGGTAAATTCGCTAGACGACTTGGAAAGCATTTCTTATTCAAACTTTCGGAACATGCTTTCAGATACCATTTCGCCCCAGTTTCAAATCGCAGAAAACATGGGCTTTTCGTCACACTGGATTTACAGCCGATAAGAAGGTAATCATAATGATGAGAATGAGAGGCTAAACATCGGAATCAAATAAATATTTTCTGTAACTACAAAACGGCTCTAACTATTTAATCCATTAGTGACTGGCAAATTACTCCCTCTTACACTCACGCTTAAACAAAAATAGCGAGGCTCGTGGCCTCGCTATTGTGTTTCTATATCACTG
>CAYHFJ010000442.1:0-1640 GCA_964355885.1 uncultured Flavobacteriales bacterium | reverse complement strand
TGAAGGTGGTCGAATTTCCAATTGAATCAGTAACTGTTATAGTGTAACTTAGCGAATCATTAACAATAATAAACGGTGACGCAACTGAATCGTTGCTCAGCCCTGAAGAAGGTTGCCAGGAAAACCTGTATGGACTGCATCCTCCTGTAATTATCAGAAAAGGTTCAACTGTGTCTCCTTTGCAAACTGTTACTCCCATGTCAGTAACCGGTATATAATGAAGTGTTATATGTGTCGGAGAATTATAATAATAGAGCGAATCATAAAAAAAGTTAAAAAGCGAACTTCGAGTAGAGTGATAACCTAAAGGCCTGTACAAAGAATCGTAGGCAATGTCCTGTTCACTTTCATAGTAGTGACCACAACTTCCAATACCGTCATTGCCAATGGCTACACCGTATTGATCGTAGAGATAATATGCATTTTCCGCACAGCCGAAATAATTATTACCATTATAAGTTTTTTTGTACCATGAATTTCCAACGGAATCAAATTTATCTTGCCACACAGAATAATAACCATAAAATAGATAATATGTCCGGACATTATTCAATGTATCGAATACGATCGTCAAACTATCAACCAGATTTCCTGTGGTATCATGAACAGTTGAAATGTAGGTGGCATAAAAATTATTTACAGGATCAAAGTTTAAATGAAGACTGTCAACCCAGTTGACTCCGGAACTATCTGGCTTCTGAATACGCACAGAATCTTTTTTCCCGGAAGAATTATACAAATAGCTGAACAATAGCAAGTCTAGCCAATTACCTCCCAAACCATCCTGATAGAGTACTGACTGCAAAGTGCCGGAAGAGTAATTAAAGACTATTTGGCTATCATTTTCTAAGATGCCATTCCCTTGCTCAGTTATTCTCTCATAATTTAGTAGCTGAAATGAACTGTCATACGACCAGGTTTCTTCCATGTACGGTAGCCATGTCTGCCCGCTACCTGTGAATTCTTTACGCACCAAAATTTTTTCTGAGATGTTGTCAAATACTTTTTCTATCCGTCGTTCATTTACAAACCCCGATCCGGTGCCGGGATGTGTTGAGTAAATAGATGTATCGCCAGTAGAGGTTAGTTGGAAGTATCTCCTCGTAAAAAAATGTTGTTGGCATGTGAATGGGCCCGGAGGACCAAAGGAACCGGATTGCTCACAGGAGTTCACATTGCCATTTATTACATCAAATGAATCAAGTCTGATGTAATTGTATTCAACAACCCCATCTTCGCCTCCTGAATAGCGAGTAATTACAACTGAATCTTCATTGCAACCTTGTGAATGCAAATCAGCAAATGACAATGAACCAAGAAATAAAAGAAGAAATATTTTTTTCATCATGGGTTTCATAAAAAAGAATGACTTGAAAAATCCAATCTCCGAAGTAATTGTACGATAGCTATTCGTGGTAGCTGAATCTTCTAAATAGATCAAATGTATATAATTCCTTTAGTTCTATGGCTACAAATTCTCATGGGGTTTTGAAAGGTTCTGTACTTTCTGATGAAAGATGACAATAAGAATGGGATTTATCCCGCCCTTTCCTTAAATTTTAGTCTGACAATAATGTTATTTTAAAATATTCCTCCTGATTTTTCACTTATTGCTTATCACTTTGGTGTCCATTCAACCC
>CAYHFJ010000441.1:0-1643 GCA_964355885.1 uncultured Flavobacteriales bacterium | reverse complement strand
GCAGAAACCCGATATCCGCAAGTCAACAGGGCAATGAATGTTACAGTCGTAATTAATTTACGCATCCTTGAGTTAATAAAGAATAACGAGTTGGTTTTACTCCCTCCAACCTTATGAGCGGGTAAAGTAATGAAAAAAATAATCTAAAAACAAAATTTTTTTAACCGCCAATTGTTAATAGAATCGACTTAAAAGATCATCCGGTTTGTTTTGCCTTTTCAAACGAGAAATTTCAAAGTCATGGCTTAACAATGACCTACTTATCAACTCAACTTCTGAAATGCGGCCCACCAGCGATCAGGCATTTCATTGTTACAGGCAGTTTCATAATCCTTGTAAGAACAAGGAACAAGATGGTGACGATGGTAACGCGACTTTGAATTCGGATAGGGTACTTCCATCCACCAACGTTCACTTCGCGAACTTTTATAAAAAGCTATTTCATGTTCATTATTCTTCAATGCAACGTGAAACTTTGTAAACCCCGCTTTACTTTTCAGTGGGACATCTTTCTTTCTGCTGTAATAACCATCTATCAAATACCATAACATCTGAGCGGCAAGATGTGATGTCTGATCATGATTATCAAACAAAGGATTAAGCTCATACAAACCAAATGAACTTAGTTTATCACTCATACCTGCATAGCGAACAATCTGGCAGGCTTCTTCGCCATACAATCCATTCGGTGTTGCATTTCCATTTCCAGGTGCATCACTTTGTCTGATAGCCGACATGTCAAATGAAAGCATATCAGCATTTCTCACAATCGGCTCTGCTTCCTCTATGTCCTTATGAACCTGACCCAGTCTGTAACTGTCAAAGTAAAGTTTGTCCATTAATTCAACCTGATCCGTTCCGACAAAATAAGTCTGGTAACCAATATTACTGAAGTTGAATAAAAAATTTGGTTCATGAAGAACAATCTTTCCCAGGTATGAATCGGCTCCTATAGGTTCTTCTGTAGAACCAAGGTCAAAGCGCGCATCAACTGAAACAATGTTTACGGTTTCTTCCAGCTTTTGATAAGCGACATATTGCGCATAGGTAAGATCCTGGCTTCCACCCATGATCACCACAAACACATTTTGCCTGAGCAGCTCAACCATAATAGTGGTCAAAGCAGCATAAGTGTCCTGCAAATCGGCACCCGGAATAATATTCCCCAGATCCGCAATACGGTATGTATGTGTGGAAGTTTTTAATGAATATAATTTTTCCCTGATACGGTTAGGAGCATCCGCGCATCCATCATTACGAACGGATCCACGGTCTTCTCCAACCCCAAGCAATGCAATATTTATATTTGCAAGCTCGGGAAATGCTCCGCCCTTATTGTATTTAATGATTTTATTGCCTAAAACATTTTTCAGCTCATCAGACTCAGATGCTGAGTGTTTCAGAGGTTCAAAATAGGAGGAAATGTCCATGATCTATGCAGACTGTGGGATAAATTATCAAGCTGAGAATTGAAGTGAATGTGCGGACAGAATCCACAGACAGGAATCACTTCTTTTTTGTTACAGATTTTTTTGATACAGCTTTTTTGACAACCCCCGGTTTTCTGGCGGCTGCTTTTGCAGGGACGGCTTTTTTAACAGCTCCCTTTTTCAGTACCGGTGCTTTTTGAACAACCTCTTCCT
>CAYHFJ010000440.1:0-1645 GCA_964355885.1 uncultured Flavobacteriales bacterium | reverse complement strand
ACTTACAGGAATACCAAATGCATCTGTTCCAAATAACAGAATAGCGCCCGCAGCCTCGGCGGTCACACCTTCGAAGGAGGTAAGCTTGGTGATTTTTGTTCCCATCGTTTTAACGATCTTCCATCCTCCGGAGATAGTCCCGGCACTGATGGCAAAGTAGCATCCCAATACGATCCAAGGTGGTATAGTATGGATTTTACCACCAACCATGGTGATATGGGCCCAATCCGGTATCGATGCAGGATCTACCCCTTTAAAATAGACCATTAGCGTTGCCGCAATAAGCCCCATCACTTTCTGGGCATCATTTCCACCATGGCCCAGACTGAAAAGAGCCGAAGAAAGAAGTTGGAATTTCCTGAAATATCTGTTTAAAACATGAGGATTCCCACTTCGCAGAATATTCAGCAGCAATACAGATAAAAAATAGGAAATCATCATACCAAGAAACGGAGCTAAGAAGATGAAAGCGGCAATCTTTAAAATGACACTGGAATGGACAACTGTCCAACCTGCATAAGCGACAGAAGCTCCTGCCAATCCGCCTATCAGGGTATGCGATGAACTGGAGGGTATTCCAAGGTACCAGGTTAGCAGATTCCATAGAATGGCAGCAATGATACCGGCTAGAATTACCTGTAGATTGATGGCATTGGTGTCTACTACTTTAGAAATGGTATCTGCAATTTTAAGTTCAAATATGGCATAAGCCAGAAAGTTAAAAAAAGCGGCCCATAAAACAGCCTGAAGAGGCGACAACACCTTGGTAGAGACGATGGTAGCTATTGAATTCGCAGCATCATGAAACCCATTGATAAAATCAAACAAGAAGGCAAGTACGATGATGACAATCAATAAAGTAAAGCTCATTATCTGGAAATTAACTGGTTATTTATGGAAAGTTACGAAAAACAAAAAGCTTATTCATCCCATTTTGATGATTAATGTAGAAAAAATATTGCCTACATCGTCACATTTGTCTATAGCCTTTTCCAATGAGGTTAATATATCCCTCTTTTTGATCAGATCAATCGCATTGGCTTCCTGATCGAAGAGTTTTGACAAAAATTGTTGAAAGATATCATCAACTTCACTCTCGTATTTGCTGATTTTTTCAATACTGAGAAGATGATTTTTAAAATCATTTATTGAACGGACACAACGTAAGACATTCTGAATCTCTTTGTTGGCTGCATGTATCCTATCGGCAATCGAAACAAATTCTTCAGGAATAGGCGATAATTTATATAGTTTAATCCTGTTTGAGGAGGAATAAATATGATCAACAACATCATCCATTTTAGTGATAAGTTGGTGAATATCTTCACGATCAAAAGGCGTAATGAATGTTCCGTTCAGTTCATTCAATAATTTTCTGGTAATAACATCCCCAACATGTTCAGCATCCTTGATTTGTCTCAAGTACTCCAGCCTTCTGCTCAAATCGAGTTCCCTAACTAGCTTAATCAGCAATTCGGAGGCAAGTACAAGGTTATCTGCAGCATCATTGAAAAGGGGAAAGAACTTCCGGTCTTTCGGAACCATAAAGCTAAAAATAGAGTCAAATTTCATAAATACAGGCAGTTATTGGAATAATTTGGTTTTGATTTTACTGATTGTTACGTTGGACAAATAACACCTTATC
>CAYHFJ010000439.1:0-1651 GCA_964355885.1 uncultured Flavobacteriales bacterium | reverse complement strand
TAGCTAGTTTGTCATATAGTAAATTCTTGATTAACTAATTACTATATGCCAGAAATAACAGGAAAAAAACTAGATTTCACTGATCCACTTCAAATAAATCAGGCGTTTTACGAGATCTGTAAAGCAGCATTCACAGGTATAACTTTTGTTAAGAATATAGCATCCCTAACAGACCATTTAAAGAGAGGAATCGCTGAATTTTGTGCTGAATTAGACGAGTCTTCTCTTATTTATTTGCTAAAATACATGCCAGCCGCTGTGGCAGGATTGAAAGGAAGCCTTCCAATCTTAAGTACAACGCCGTTTGAAGACGGTCGTCGTTTTCAAGATATAGAGGCAGATGTCACTTTGTCCTTCTATCAGACTTTAGCGATGAAAATCGGAGAGAATTTGGAAAAATTAAAAACTCCAATAGTGACACCAGACGATGACCTTGGAAAAGAAAAAACCGGAGAGGCAGCAATGAGGGTCGTCAAAGGTTAAGGAGCTGAATCATAGTTCTCGACGAAAGACTGGATAACAAGCGTGACGTGGCTGTCCATTGAATTGACAAATTCAAACCTCTATGTTCTAATGGCGGCTAATTTGTTGTAAATATTAATTCATGCAAGCTATCGCTTTAGATAAAAGAGACATTGTTGCGCTCAGCGACTCTCCTAATCCTGATGTTATCAGAGTACTTTCTAGTGATGAGTTGAGTGCCTTTACTCAGTTGCAACCATCAAATCTTCATCCTGACGATAAAGCAGAGATACAAATGACTTTGGAAAATATTTTATCGGCTCTTAGAGCCCATATTTTTGACGGAGCAGAATTACCAGCGGAATTCCCTGAACTAGCTATACCAATAACTCCAAGCGAAACTTCTTCGGAAATCGGAATTGTGACAGCTGAGACGGCGGATATTGAAGGCATAAAAGCATGGGTGATTGCCACACTGGCAACATGCAATGGTGTATCAGAAGGCGTATTTCAAAGAACTTTAGAGTTTGAAGCTCGTGGCTGGTTTGGCGGCCCAATATCAGTACGAATCATTCCACAATCAGAATTTGAAGAAACGAAAAATTCTTTGCCGCTTAGTTAAGATCGGTAAGCTCTTTCTCAGTTCTATCCCCAGTACTATTACTTGACGAGTCTTAGTCTTTTTTTTGGTTTCCTGGCGCAGATGCTCCCTATTATTCCTCCACACACTGCTGAAACCGGAACTAAAGTTGCAAGGGATGGTATTCTGGATATCATAAAACTATTGAAATCCGGGTTTTCAGTCAGCTCTCTAATTCTTGAATTAAAATCGTTAACCGTACCACTAAGTGTATCTATTCCCGTAGCTGTAATAACATAATCTACTATCTCCGGACCGAAAATTAAAGCGGCCACTGTGCCAGCTCCTAAGCCAATAATGACGCCTTGCCGAGTCGCACTCATGGCTTGATTTGGATTCAATATATCTCTAAGCACTTGCTCCCTTAGTTCGGGATCATTTGGTCTGATTGTAGAAATTTTGTTGTCCACGGGGGTGTAATTTAAAATATATTTGCGAATGCGTCAACCCTGCGGATGGTTGCGAAGTTCCATTGGAGATTTGATATTTCATGGAATTCATCTATTATGACCTCTTATTTTGGCCGAGCTGTGCCAGAATTGGCGATCT
>CAYHFJ010000438.1:0-1654 GCA_964355885.1 uncultured Flavobacteriales bacterium | reverse complement strand
AGACTAGCTTATTATAGATTGGCTCATAAACTTTCTTCTTCTTGCCTTTCACGGTTTTCTTCAAATCGAGAAAGCGGATCTTTAGCAGATAATTAAGTGTGAGCGTAGCTTGACCATCGCTAGTTGACACGGCAAACGGTGCTGAGGCCAGAAAAGAATGCAATCCACCTGTTCGGGTATTCAAATAAGCATCGGCCGTATCCATTTGCTCCTTATACAATGCAGCAGCACCCTCCCTATAAACAGCTGCAGCATACTCGTTAAACGCGAGGTCTTTTTGATATTTTACAC
This sequence comes from uncultured Flavobacteriales bacterium, assembly GCA_964355885.1. Classification (GTDB taxonomy): domain Bacteria; phylum Bacteroidota; class Bacteroidia; order AKYH767-A; family 2013-40CM-41-45; genus QQVM01. The sequence goes on along the minus strand of CAYHFJ010000438.1, from coordinate 1,363 downwards.
CCATCCCAACAGCAAAACTTGATGTTGGCTTACCCGATGAGGATTGCCCTTTATTTACCTCGAAGTCCATGAATCTAAGTAAATACGGATGCCACAGCCAGGAAAGGACATAAAAAAACCCCGGCAGATTTCTCCACCGGGGTCAAGGGATTCAGGTCATTGCTAAACCTGCCGTAAAAGCCATTTTAGATCGAATGAAAAACGGGTATCATCGATCTGCCAGGTATATCCTTCTGCTACCAAAAGATTGTAGACTTCCTTTTCTTCGATCTCTGATCCGGGATTATGCCTGGTCATAGCTCGGTATATTTCATTAGTGGAATAAAAGTGAGTGGCATCTTTAATGTCGGCACAGGGGTTGAACCTTGCCCGGAACTGGCTCATTACTTCAACCAGAAAATTGTCTTCCATGGTAGTTAAAGATTAGTGCAAATCCTAATCTCCTGCAGGTTTTCGGCCGGGGCAGGAGTTGACAGGCATCTAACGCTTCAACGTGGGAGCCCCGGGGCATTACTGCTACCCGACTCCTGCTTTATCTTTCCGAAAATGAATCGAACATTCATTGCCGAAGCGTTAGATTTTGTCAAAAGCAAAAATAGGGACGGTAACCGGATTAACCAAAACTATTTCGATAATTGGCTCAGATAGCCAATGCGTTCAATTGATTCTGTGAGGGTAGTCAGGATTTTGGTCCGTTCCTCTCCAAGAATTTCTACATTTTTTAACTTCACCGCTGTGCCTGTCATACAAACAGTAACAATACTATTATCCCCACCAAATTCAGCATAGTCAATATCAACGCCGAGCACAGCATTCGCACCCAATTCCAGAGCACCTATCCGTAATTGAGACATGCATGTGACTTCCCCGCCTCGCAATTTGCGGTTAATTGTACCTGATTGACCTCCGAAAACGTCAGTGAAAGAAGATGCAACATCTGAAAAAACGCCAGTACCTGTTGATGCTTGTCCTGTGACAAGTCCAATAACCTCATAATCCCAATTTACTGGACTTTGAATTGAAGCCATTGGCATTTTATCAACTAAATTCCTTACCGTATTCTCAAGCCGGTTCTTTTCTCTAAGTGCACTATCCAGAGCCTCTCCAAGTAAGCTGTGACCACATTTACCGCAAAAAGTTGATCCTTTTGACTTAGTAAACTCGTTGATTATTTTTACTTTATCTACAGCAAAAAGTTGATTACTGGACATTATTCCATCCTTCAGTTTTGCCCTACAATTTGGGCATTCTGCATTATTCTCACTCATGTTGGTTGGTTTTGATCAGCCTAAAGGTAGGCAAGAATACAAAACAAAAAAACCTGCTGAATGGCAGGTATTTAGTGAGTGATTATAAAATCAAA
>CAYHFJ010000437.1:0-1673 GCA_964355885.1 uncultured Flavobacteriales bacterium | reverse complement strand
CAACCGCGAAGCGGTTGAATGTGCTTACAGCAAATATTTTTCTTCAAATTCAATAATGTAATAATATATTTTATGCTACGAGTTCATTTCCCAGTCCGAAAAATTGAAATTTTCCTCCGCTCAAAAATGAAAACAATCAGCAGGAAGATGAATGTCAGCAATGTATTTATCAATAAAATAGATGACTCCAATGAACTGAAATTTGTTCTTAGCCATTCACTAAACAAAAACAAAACCAATGCAAGTCCCACATAAGCAAGCATAGGGGCAAGATGATAAGGAACCGGAAAATATTTCTGGCTGCCTATATAAGAAAGTACCATCATCGATGCATAACAGATCAACGTGGCCCAGGCCGCTCCCATATAACCCATTTTGGGTATGAGCATAAAGTTAAAGATCAGTGTCACTATCGCGCCGAAAATCGCGAGCCATGCGCCCCAGCGTGTTTTTCCTGTGAGCTTGTACCAGATTGAAAGGTTGTAAAATACTCCCAGGAAAAGATTTGCTAAAAGAAGGATCGGCACCACAGCTAAACCTTCTCTGAATTGCTCTCCGATGAACCCTTTGATGATATCCATAAACATCATCACAGATAAGAATATAAAGGAACAAATCAACACAAACCAATGCATCACCTTCGCATATATTTCCCTCGATTGGTCTTCTTTGTATTGGTTAAAGAAAAATGGCTCAGCCGCATAACGGAATGTCTGTATGAAAAGTGTCATCAGGATGCTTAGCTTATAGCATGCGCCATAGATTCCAAGTTGTTCCATCGCTATGCTCTTGTCTTCGATAAGTATCGGAAGAAGAATACGGTCGAATGTTTCGTTGATCATGCCGGCAAAACCCGCTATGGTGAGCGGAAAAGCGTAGATCAGCATCTTTTTCCAAAGTACTTTATCAAACTGGAAATGAATACGGAAAATTTCGGGGCTCATCATGAGCAGTGTGACAGCACTGGAAACAAACAAGGAAACAAAAATATATCCGATACCGAACGAGGGGTTATAAATCACATTTATGAATGAACTTTCCCCTCCGCCTGCAAGCAATTTTGGACAGAGTATCAGGAAAAACAAATTCAGGATGATATTGATAGAAATGTTTACAAGGCGCAAAAAAGCAAATCGCTTTGCTTTGTTCTCCTGGCGCAAACGCGCAAAAGGAACAGCGGTGATAGCGTCAAATGCAAGCACTCCTGCAAAAAGGGCAATGTAGGCGGACAAATTCGTATCACTATTTCCATCTGCTCTTAACAAATCCGCTAAAGGCTCTGAAAAGATGAGCATCAGTATACCAAGCGCAATGGAACTGGCAATAATGGAAATCAAACCGGTAGAATATACTTTTTCATTTCCTTTCTCTGACTGGAAGAAACGGAAATAGGCCGTTTCCAAACCATAAGTAAAGATGATATTGAAAAATGCCGCGAGAGCAAAAAGTTGTGTTACTACTCCATATTCGCCCGGATCAAAAACGCGTGTGTACAGCGGAACCAACAGATAGTTCAGCAGTCGCCCGAGAATGCTGCTGAGTCCGTAAATGGCTGTTTGACCTGCGAGTTATTTGAGTGGCGTCATTAGGTGAATTAGAGGTATAAATCATGTTGAAGATAGATAAACGTGAAGGCAAAAAAATAATTTATTTTTCCCAAGTTATACAGAACT
>CAYHFJ010000436.1:0-1677 GCA_964355885.1 uncultured Flavobacteriales bacterium | reverse complement strand
CAATTGTTCCGGTCCCTGAGCGGAACCCAATATCCAATAAAGCATGATTCAGTACATATAAATTCTGTCGTATAACATATTATATACAAGCACTTAACAAATTATACAATTTATCACATGTAACTGAGTTTTGCTTGATATAACCATTTTATGTATGTATATTTGTATGTAAATACCAATTACATACACGATGAATTACTCCGTAAAGTTCTATCCTGAAAAACGCAAAGATATTGATTTCAATGTTCCGGTGATGCTGTCCGTCACATATTCCCGACAAAGGATGTTTTACTACACCGGCCTTCGGTGTGATGTCAAACAGTGGGATACTCAGGAAAGCAGGCTAAAGCGAAACCAGATTACACTGAATGATCACACTACCCTGGAGTTTAATGCCGAATTAACCAAGATCACCAATGCTGTAAATGATTTATTCAAGGTTTATGAAATAAGGGATGTTTTACCATCTCCCGCTGAACTACGTGAGGATTTAAAATCGAAACTTGGAAAGGGAGAAGTCAGGGAGACTGAGAAGATTGATTTTTTCAGCCGCTTTGACCAGTACATAAATGACGCTCCCCTGAGCGCAGAGAGAAAGAGACATTTAAAAACAATCCTAAAAAAAGTCAAAGCATTCAACCCTAATACCTCTTATGATAATCTGGATGTTCAATACCTGACTGATTTTCATAACCACCTGATGAATGTTAAGTTGAATTCCAGAAACACAGCCATTTCAGAGATAAAAGGACTCAGGGCATTTTATGGTCATTCCAACAAGCACGGATGGACAGCGAACTATCCATTTAAATCATTCTCAATTGATACAGAATCTTTTGGCGATCCTGTGTTTATTACAGTAGAGGAGCGCGACAAACTTTATTCAGCTGACTTGCAAAACGAGATTCTTTCTCAAGTCCGGGATATTTTTGTGTTTCAATGTTTCATTGGTTGCCGGGTTGGTGATTTGTTAAAACTGAAAAAGTCCAATATGGTAGGCCACTGCATTGAATATATAGCATCAAAAACCAGGGATGACAAACCAAGGATAGCCAGGGTACCTCTTTCGGAGAAAGCAAAAGCAATACTGGCAAAGTACGATTTGCCCGATGGCGAATTATTGCCATTTCTTTCCTCACATCAATACAATATTAACTTAAAATTACTATTCAAATCTGTTGGATTAACCAGAATGGTCACTATAGCCGATCCAAATACCAGGCAAACTGTTCAAAAATCCATCGCGGATATCGCCAGCTCACACATGGCCCGAAGGGTATTTGTCGGAAACCTTCACCGCAAAGGGGTCAAAAATGAAATCATTGCTTCAATGAGTGGCCATGTTGAAAACTCAAAAGCTTTCAGCCGTTATTACAACATCAACCAGGAAGACCAGCACAATGCGATCAAACTAATTGAATAGCGAAATGAAGTTTAAGTATCTATCATTTTGTGGCGAAGTTGTCTGTAATTACGGACAACTTCGCAGTCTTTACCTGAATGGAATTTAAAAATGCCTTCAGCCACAATTACATTATTTAAGAGGAAGACCAGCACAATGCGATCAAACTAATTGAATAGCGAAATGAAGTGTAAGTATCCATCATTTTGTGGACGAGTTGTCCCTAATTAGGGACAACTCGTCCGTTTCACCGGAATGGTATTTAAAAGAGTTTT
>CAYHFJ010000435.1:0-1688 GCA_964355885.1 uncultured Flavobacteriales bacterium | reverse complement strand
ATGATTCGATTACCTGTGTCATGCCGCCAAATAGTGTGCGGATTATTCAAATCAGGCCAACTCAAAAATTGAATTTTCCGGCAGTTTTTGGCAATTCAGCTGAAATACAAAAAACCAATAACGGTTACCGGTTTACATTAAGTGCACCGCAGGGGCGAAATGTAGAACTCGGTATCGTGCTTCCTGCCGGGCAGGTCATCGACAAAATTACTTCCCGACAAACCCCAACGGTGCCCATGTACACATTTCCAACCAACCTTAAGGTACTTGAACAGACTGGGAGTCTGGCACGGATTGAAATACAATTTCCAAGAGAATTAGCCCCTTGTGAACTAACCAGGTGGCATGTTATTCCGGGGGATAGAGATATGGAATTTCCCCCATCGGATAACAAAGGTTTTCTGGGTGCGATTGTTCACAATGCGTTTTCTGAAGATTACGAAGTACAAGTGGATGTAAGTTTAAAAGCTGAAAATGCGGGTAATCAAAGATTGTTTTCCAAACCTCCTTCCCCAAAATTGAATAGTGTTTCTTTGAAAGGAGAAAAAATGACGTATGAAACATCATTCGTATTGCCATTTATTGAGAGATATGGTTTAGATCGAAGTCCTACGGATGATGCCATCATCGAATTGGCTTTTTCAAACCCGAAAGAGGTTGGTGAATTAAAATGTTTACTTAACGGAAAGGAAGTTCCAATAAAGCAATACCGAAATCCTAGAAGACCTGAATATTATTCATTTTATGTTGAGCTTTCCGGTAATGTGATCCCTGGGAAGGTTGACATGGTTTTGAATGTGCAATACCTGAAATGAGAATAGAATACCTGGAACAAGAAGTGAACACATATTAATAAAATGGAGTTATGCTGGACAGAAGAGATTTTATAAAAATATCCGCACTACTAACCACGGGTGCATTGCTTGGAAATACAAATTCCTTTACTACCAACCGTGGCATGTGCAGAAGTTTTGGACTTTGCGTGAATACAAAAACACTCAATGACAATCCTGATTTTATAAATCTTATATCAGGGAGCGGTATCACAGAAGTATGGATGCCGTTGTTTATAAATGGTTACTGGCCTTATCCGATTGAGGATGTTTTACGCTGGAAAAAAAGATTTGAGAAAAAGGGAATTGCAGTTCATATTTTAACTGTTCCTTTTGGACATCCCGCCGACTCGTTAGGTGATTCTAAAAGTTTAGATATTACTCCTGACTATTGGCCCAAACGTGTCGATATTGAAGGAAACAAATTTTCAGGCACATCGGTACATCCAACCATCACCCAGGAAAATGTTTCAGTGATTCAAAAAGTTTCACAATTGGGTTTCAAAAAATTGTTTCTTGATGATGATTTTCGGCTGGCGGGAGCACCCGGCACTATTTGCGGATGTTTTTGTAACGATCATCAAAAAGAATTTTTCAACAAATACGGATATTCCAATAAGGATTGGGACGAATTAAAATTTTCCATTAAAAATCGCAACCTGAATTCCATCGTACGAGATTGGATCGGGTTTAATTGTGACCAACTCACTCATTCTTTCAAAGCTCAACAAGCCGCTGCACCAAATGTTCAACTCGGTATTATGGTGATGTACCTTGGATCGGAAAAAGCAGGTATAAGATTAACTGATTACAGCGAATCAATTATGAGAGTTGGAGAATTTATGTTTAACGATG
>CAYHFJ010000434.1:0-1694 GCA_964355885.1 uncultured Flavobacteriales bacterium | reverse complement strand
AATCATGTCAAAGATCTCGATCCCCGCATCGGCATGTGTCTGGACATCGGGCATGATACCAGAAATGGCAAGGATCCGGTTACTGACTTGAAAATGTATCAGTCTCGTGTTTTCGATATTCATATTAAAGATGTTACCGGCAAGACCAAACTCGGCTATTCTTTGGAAATAGGCAGAGGTATCATTGATTTCCCTGCATTCGTTAAGATGTTGCGAAAAGTAAAATACAATGGCATGTGCAGTCTTGAGCATGAGATCAATATGACCGATCCGTTTATGGGAATCGCAGAAGACATAGGCTATTTCAGAGGTATTGTCAGAGCGACGAAAAAGTAATTCAACAAATTCATACCTGCAGCAAAACTTGCAGAAAAGGAGTCGCAATACAAATTGTGGCTCCTTTTTTTATTTACATATAAGTATCAACCAATTCAATTCTTGTTTAATACTAAACCCTCACCTTCATTTAACTACCATGACAAATATGTTATTGAGCAGGAATTTATAATTGATTGAAAATACATTATAATAGTAATAAATACTTTTATAAATTTGTAGGTATTGACCAGACTATTTTAAGGAAGAGATCACGCATTTTCATTAAGATTCAATTAATCGTTATATTCTGATTTTAAAGGATAATATCAAATAACATACAATCAACAATTTATATAATCTCATTAATTATACATATTTATCCATGAGCACAACATCACTTAAAAATTTTGAAGTTTGGTTCGTTACCGGAAGTCAGCATTTGTATGGTCCCAAGACCCTCGAACAGGTAAAATTGAATTCAACAGCCATTGCCGGTGCTTTTGATGCATCGGATAATATCCCCGTTAGGATTGTGTTCAAACCTGTGGTTAAGACCCCTGCCGAAATAACTGAAATGTGCAAGGATGCCAACAATGCACCAGAGTGTATAGGTCTAATCTGCTGGATGCACACCTTTTCTCCTGCAAAAATGTGGATAGCAGGTTTGCTCTCTCTTCAAAAGCCATTTGTTCATTTGCACACACAATTTAACCGTGATCTTCCATGGGGGGAAATTGATATGGACTTTATGAACCTCAATCAGGCGGCTCATGGTGACAGGGAATTCGGCTTTATCGGAAGCAGACTTCGTATCCAAAGGAAAGTTGTCGTGGGTCACTGGGAAGAGGCAAATGTGCAGGAAAAAATTGGTCTGTGGACCAGAGCTGCGGCAGGCTGGAATGAACTGCGCCATTTAAAAGTTGCCCGTTGGGGTGACAATATGAGGGAAGTTGCGGTTACTGAAGGAGACAAAGTAGAGGCACAAATCAAATTGGGTGTATCAGTCAATGGATATGGTGTAGGCGACCTTGTGAAGTTCGTCAATGAAGTTTCGGAAGGAGCAATCGATGGTCTGGTAACTGAAATCGAATCCAAATATGAAGTAACCGACAGCCTGAAAAAAGGAGGAAATAAACACGAATCGCTTCGAGAATCAGCAAGAATAGAACTAGGGATGAGGGCTTTCCTGGAAAAAGGAGGCTTCAAGGCTTTCACCACTACCTTCGAAGATCTGCAAGGATTGGTTCAACTTCCCGGCTTTGCCGTTCAGCGCCTAATGGCGGATGGTTATGGTTTTGGCGGGGAAGGCGACTGGAAAACTGCAGCCATGGTTCGCACTATGAAGGTGATGGCTGCCGGATTAACAGGTGGAACAT
>CAYHFJ010000433.1:0-1700 GCA_964355885.1 uncultured Flavobacteriales bacterium | reverse complement strand
ACTGTTTGCTACCAGACAATTCTCAAATTTTGACCTCAAGATTGAGTGGAAGATTTCCAAAGGTGGAAACTCCGGAATCTTCTACCTGGGAAAGGAGACAAAAGGGAAGGAAATCTGGAGATCGGCACCTGAATTTCAGGTTCTTGACAACGAGAATCACCCTGATGCTATTATGGGACAAGATGGCAACCGGATGGCAGGATCATTGTATGATCTCATTCCGGCAAAACCACAAAATACCAAACCTTTTGGAGAATGGAACAGTGCTGAAATTTTAAGCTACCAGGGCGCAGTTGTGCACAAGCAAAATGGGGTTACAGTTTTAGAATACCATCTTTGGACTCCTGCGTGGAATGAACTGGTTAAGAATTCAAAATTCCCTTCATACAACCCCGATTGGGCAAATGTAGCCAAAGAGGGTTGCATTGCTCTGCAGGACCATGGCAATGATGTGTGGTACCGTAACATCAAAATTCGTCCACTGTAGAAATAAAAAAAGTTCCTGACCGGAACTTTTTTTATTTCTTATTCAGGTGAGTACCCGGATTCATTCAGAATCTTGTGGTAATCACTCTCTTTCATCATATCTTGAAGCGTTGTCTCCGGATTGTTTTTCATGTTTGCTCAAAATATCATCTTATTTATCATTCCGGTACTTGCAGTGCTTATTTTAATGGTAATCATGCATTTAGTAACGGAAAGGATGCAGGTTTCCCAAAACCTGATTGCTCAGAGAATGAAGCTGAGAGAGCAAATCTCCAGGGATATGCATGACGATCTGGCATCCACTTTGGGAAGTATCTCCATCTATTCTGACACCCTGAAAAGAATTGAACACCCTGCTCATTCAGAATTTAGCAAGCTGGCATCAAAAATTGCCGATCTGACCCATTCAGCGCTCCAGTCTATTACCGATATCATCTGGATGACCTCACCCAAAAATGATTCAGTTCAAGGACTGCTGGCCAAGACAAATAACCTGCTTTATGAGACTTTTATAGATAACGGTATTCAGTATCAGGCGGAAATAAATGCCCCTCGAAAGCCAATCGTCTTGCCAGATGAGCTGAAAAATGATACGTTTCTTATTTTAAAAGAGGCTACCCATAATATTATCAAGCATTCAAAAGCTAAGAATGTTACACTGAATGCAGACATTAACGATCATACCTGCATGATATCATTGATGGATGATGGTTTGGGGTTTGATGAAACTAAACTAAGTGAACAGGTTTCACATGGCAATGGATTAATCAACATGAAAAAAAGGGCGCAAGATTCAAACATTGATCTGTCCATACAATCACATGTTGGTAACGGCACCGTGATTACGCTCATCATCAAAATATGACCCCAAAGGGCTATGGTGGCATTAATTTTTTTGTTGTTACTTAGTCAAAAATTGGGTTATGGCTGTATCTGTAGGTATTGTAGAAGATCATGAAGAATTCAGGCAAAGTCTGGTTTTCCTTGTGACTTCGTTTAAAGATTATTCCGTGATTTGGTCCTGTGGATCCGTCGAAGAGGCGATGGAAAATGTGGTTGCACCGGATGTGTTGCTTCTTGACATAAACCTTCCCAGGATGACTGGTCTTGAGGCTATTCCGTTGATAAAAGGCCGATGGACTCAGACAAAAACGATCATGCTTACCATTCTGGAGGATGAATACAATATTATGACGGCCATAAAGAATGGGGCC
>CAYHFJ010000432.1:0-1706 GCA_964355885.1 uncultured Flavobacteriales bacterium | reverse complement strand
AAAAGATCCGCCTCACAGGCGGAGAACCGCTGGTGAGAAAAGATGCCAGGGAAATTATCGGACGCCTGTCTAAATATCCTGTTGAACTTGCTATCAGCACCAACGGAGTGTTTATTCATGAATACCTTGATACCTTCAAACAAGCCGGAATAAAATCAGTGAATGTGAGTTTGGATTCGCTGAACAGGGAGATTTTTTTTTTCATCACCAAACGGGATGAATTCAATCGTATCAGGGATAACATTCATCTTTTGCTGCTGCATGATTTTCATGTCAAAATAAATGTAGTGGTCATGAAAAATATAAACGATAACGAATTGATTGATTTCATTGAATGGACGAGAGATTTTCCGCTTCATGTGCGGTTCATTGAATTTATGCCGTTTGCAGGGAATCAATGGAGCAGGGAAAAAGTTTTTTCTTACCATGAAATACTTAAGCTGATTTCTTTAAATTTTGATTTCCTGAAATTACCCGATGAAAAACACGATACTGCAAAAAAATATTTTGTACCAAATCACAAAGGCACTTTTGCCATCATCAGTACCATGAGCGAGCCGTTCTGCAATGGCTGCAACCGCATGCGTTTAACTACTGATGGTAAAATGAAAAGTTGTCTTTTTTCAAAAAGCGAAGTGGATATTTTGGGTGCTCTGAGAAATGGACTGGATATAGTTCCTTTAATTAAACAATGTGTGTCAGATAAAGAAGAATTCCTTGGAGGACAGTTTACATCCGTTTCTGAAAATGTGGATGCATCAAAAATAAATAACAGGAGTATGATTAATATAGGGGGCTGATTATCAAAAAATAAAATATGCGTATTTTACTTACCGGGGCCAATGGGTATATCGGGATGAGGTTGTTACCGGTTCTTGTAGAAGCCGGACATGAGGTAACTTGCGTAGTCAGAGACCTCAATCGTTTCAAACCTTCGCCTGACCTTCTGAACAAAATCAATATTATTGAATTTGACTTTCTTCAGCCGGAAAATGCCGTACAGAATTTTAATAAAAAGCAATTTGATGCAGCCTATTACCTCATTCATTCTTTGGGTGATACTTCTACTACTTTAAAGGAATATGAATTAAGATCTGCCGGTTGTTTCGTACTTGTAGCAATACTTACTCATGTAAAGCAAATTATTTATTTAAGCGGGATCAGCAATGTAAAAAGCCTTTCTAAACATTTGCTGGCACGAAAAGTTGTGAAAGATGTGTTTATACGGTCAGGTATAGCCTATACTATTTTTGAAGCAGGTATAATCGTAGGTTCGGGCAGTGTTTCTTTCGAGATCATCCGCGACCTGACAGAAAAATTGCCGGTAATGATTGTTCCCCGCTGGCTGAATTCCCGCTGCCAGCCGATTGCCATTCGAAATGTAATCAACTATTTACACAGAAGCCTGTTGAGTGAATTAACTTTTTTCAAAATATTTGAGATTGGAGGGTCCGATGTATTGACGTATAAACAGATGCTGCTGGAGTTTGCTGCAGTGCGTAGTTACAAACGATATATCCTTTCATTACCTATCTCTTTTCACTGGCTTTCTTCCTACTGGTTGTATTTTGCTACTTCCGCTAATTTCAGTATTGCACGCCAGCTGGTGCAAAGCATGAAAAATGATGTGGTTTGCAAAGAATTCTCCATCCGTGACATTATTCCCCAGGAACTGATCTCTTACCGTGAAGCCATTAAAATGGCTT
>CAYHFJ010000431.1:0-1711 GCA_964355885.1 uncultured Flavobacteriales bacterium | reverse complement strand
CTCATTGGCACCATCAAAATTGATGTCGCTGGTTTTGATACCGAAGTCCTGAAGCTCTTCAAGTGAGAAATTAAAATCCTTCATCAGTAATTGAACATCCCACTCTCCCCGGTGTGTGTTATCAATCACCATGCGTTTGTTCTGAATTTCCTCGGTAACGTTTTCCTCAATGAATACAGGAGCGGTACCGTGGCCAAGCATCCTTTGCGCTTTAATGCGTTGCTGGCCGGCATAGCAAATGAACTTTCCATCTTTCAGATTGATTAAGCTCGGCCTTTGCTCGAGAAAGCCGGGGTCTGATTTGATATCCTCACACAGTTTTTTCAGTGCTGCATCATCAATTATCCGGGGATTGTTTTCCAACAATTCAATCTGATCAATGGGAATGTATTTGTGTTCAATCATGAATGCAAAATTATGCGTTTTTAGCATAAAAAGGAAACTAAATGAAGCTAATTCCCAATCTGAACAATTTCCCTTCGTTTGATAAGTTGCTTAAAATAGGTTTCAGAATAACGCTGGTGGTTACCGAACCTGTCTTTGAGGTCGATAATCCACACGCCGCTGACCCGCTCTTTCGTGGCCGTGAGTTTTTTAAGGCGCTTTTCGTCGAAGTATTTTAATTGTTCCATCATTTAAATACTTTTATATGCTTCGTCTAATTTCTCAATGAGCTTTCGATAATATTCCATTGCGTGTGACCCCGATTTTAGCCTTCCAAATGATTCGAATCTGCCTACGCAAACATGTTAGGTGTTGATAAGCCTCTCCAACAGAATCACACTCGATTTCAATAGTTATTTTCATATTTGTAGTTTATTTCTGGGTTCCAAATAAGAATCTGAGCAAGATGTGTTCCTGTTGGTAGATTAAACCATGCTTTGAAATCATCAAAGGAAAGTCCGTCGTTTTTTGCCACATCATAAATATTGATTGATTCAATGGTCTTTCCAAGGTCCTTAAAAATAGAAATTTGGTTTTTTCTTGATTCTATAAAAATATCAATGGCTCTGATCGAACCGGTCCACAATTTTATCTGCTTAGTTCTGTATGGTTTGCCGGACCAAATGGCAAGGGTTAATTCGTCAATTGGCTTGAAGTGGCGACCCATTCGGACCGTGTGGTGTTTAGGAGCCAATCTAAAAAAGTTTTCTAATCCTAAAATGGTTGGGGTATTGGGTTCATCAAGGATTGAAAAATCAACTTTTGGATTGAGCCCAAATAAATCTTTTTCAATTCCTAATGAATAGGCGAATTTCTCAGGGAAATATGTCGGCTCACCTGCTCTGGGATGTCCTTTCATAAAGGTTCTGGAAAGTGTTCTTACTTTTGGCATGGTTATAAATTTGATTTTAGAATAGCATCTGAGCTTACTTGTTTTGGGTATTTGGCATAGGTCTCAGTTTTTGCTTTGGTAATAATTCTACTTAATTCGCTGCCATCCATTTCAACCTTGATAACATCATTGCCTACTTTATTTTTTCTGAATTCGTGAAAATGTTCCAACACTCTTGAGTGAAGAAATTCGATTGGTGCTGCTTCATGATTTTCCCATCCTGTGCTCATATTTTTTTATTGCCGTCTATGGCTGTTAATTCTTTTTTTTGACTGCGTTTTTGGTTAGATTTTTGAGATTTTGAATTATCGTCTATCAATATATTTTTCGGTTGCACCCAAGCTGATCACGTTGCACATTTGCTTTAATCGGGAA
>CAYHFJ010000430.1:0-1713 GCA_964355885.1 uncultured Flavobacteriales bacterium | reverse complement strand
AAAAATTGAAATTACAGCCGCTCACAAAAATGGCCATGAATTTCCCATTGATATTTTCTTGTCTGTTTTCAAGTCAGAGAATACCTGGCAGACTATCGGAGTAATCCATGACATTACATCGAGAAAAGTAAATGAAGATGCTCAGGAAAACAGAGAACAAAAATTTCGTCAGATTTTTCATAACATGCAGGATATTTATGTGTTAACAGACATAGAGGGCACGATCCTTGAAGTCAGCCCATCTGTCTGCAGATTTTTACAATATGAAAGGGAGGAGCTTCTTGGAACCCTGGTCCAGAATATTTACTATGACCAGAATGATCGCCAGGATTTGCTCAGGGAAGCAAAAGAAAAAGGTGAATTGCTTGATTACGAGTTAAGGCTCAGGAATAAAAACAACGAATTGGTATGGGCATCGATCAATAACCTCAACCTTTTAGACGGACAAGGTAATTTGCTGGGAATAGAAAGCATGGTAAGAGACATCAGCTTCCGTAAACATGCAGAGGATGAGATGAGAAAATTATCCACTGCAGTTGAGCATAGCCCTGTCAGCATTATCATCTCAGACCTTGAAGGAAGAATTGTTTATGCCAACCCAAAGGCGGTGGAAACGACCGGATATTCTCTGGAGGAACTGCTGGGGCAAAATCCCAGGGTATTAAAATCCGGAGAAACTGATCAGCAAGAGTATTTCAAACTCTGGGAAAATATCAGCACAGGAAAACAATGGTCAGGGACCTTCCACAACAAGAAAAAAGACGGGACCCTCTACTGGGAATCTTCCTCGATATCACCCATCATGGATTCAACCGGGAGGATAATAAATTATGTGGCTGTTAAAGAAGACATTACTGAAAGGAAAAAAATAAATGATGATCTGATCGACAGTGAAGCAAAGTTAAAAGCAGCCAATCAAACGAAGGATAAACTGTTCTCTATCATAGGCCATGACCTCCGAAGCTCCATTGGGAGTTTTGGACCTATCCTGGAGTTGCTGACTGACGAAGGGAATCTGGACGAAACTGAGAAAAGCGTATTGCTGAATGCCCTCCTTCAAGGTTCCAGAACTGCTTATAACTTGCTGGAAAATCTATTAAGCTGGGCATCAGGACAGTCAGGCAGAATCAATTTAGAGCCTGCTTATTTCAATATCAAGGAAGTAATTAACAGTAATATTGATTTGCTTTCCTCCTCTTCGCTTCAGAAATCAATATCCCTGTCTGTAAATAGCAGTGAGAATGTTTCTGTATTTGCAGACAGAAATTCAATCGACCTGGTAGTCAGGAATCTAATCTCCAATGCCATTAAATTTACCAGTGAAAGGGGATCCATTACAATCAATTTGCTGGATGCCGGAAACTTTATAGACGTTGAAATTGCAGACAGTGGTGTTGGCATAAAAAAAGAGGTAGCCGAAAACTTATTTGCCTCAAATTCATTTTATACAACCCTTGGAACAAATTTCGAAAAGGGATCAGGGTTGGGCCTGGTTTTGTGCAAGGATTTTGTTGAGAAAAACGGTGGAAGCATCAGGGTTGAAAGTTTGGTTGGAAAAGGAAGCAAGTTTACATTTTCCATCCCCAGAAATGAACCCGAATCATGAACATGTGACTAAGCTAAGACCCGGTGCCGAAATTTTACTGCGGATGTTCTGAACTTTTGCTTTTTGTTCCCCTACAAGGTGGACACCAGCTTACAGTGTTGTACCCT
>CAYHFJ010000429.1:0-1716 GCA_964355885.1 uncultured Flavobacteriales bacterium | reverse complement strand
TTAAGCGTTACCATGAATTACCGCCTAACCAACGAAAACGAATTGATCATTCAATATGAAGCAAAATGCGATAAGCAAACAGTTATTAACCTTACCAATCACAGCTATTTTAATCTGCATGGTGCGGGTAATGGCACGATTCTGGATCATCAACTCACCCTTAATGCTGATTTCTTCACACCTATTGACTCCACTTTAATTCCTACCGGTGAATTTACTCCAGTAGAAAACACTCCGTTTGATTTTAGAACCCCTACCCTTATTGGTGTGCGAATTGATAGTAATGATCAACAAATCAAATATGGATTGGGATACGATATTAATTATGTCCTCAAAAAATCGCCGGATCAGACTGTTTCTTTGGCAGCCTCTGTCTACGAACCACAAAGTGGCAGATTGCTGGAGGTATTCACCGATCAACCCGGCATTCAATTTTATACCGGTAATTTTTTAAATGGCATATATCCTGGTAAGAAGGGTAAATTCTACGGTTACAGAACAGGATTTTGTCTTGAAACACAGCACTTTCCAAACTCTCCAAATCAACCGAAATTTCCTTCGGTGGAACTGAGTCCTGATCAGGTGTACAACCATACATGCGTGTACAAAATTTCGGTAAAATAGTAAGAGTTGAGAGTTGAGAAGTCGGCTATAGGGCTTCGCGCACCGAATCTCTGACATCAAAATAGATGGAGTGAATTGAACTGTTTTTATCATACAATTCCTTTCGAATCTTTTTAAACTGGTCTTCTACGGTAGCAGCTGAAGCCTTGTTTTCCAGGTCAACGCCAATGACCAGCAAAAATTTTCCTTTTCCCATCATCATGGCCGAGACAAAATTAACATGGTGAACTACGGGACTGGAATGGACGATTTGTTTAAAATCGTCCCGCAAAGCTTTGGAAATATTTTCACCAACGATCAATTGCCGAAGTTCATTGATCATGAAAAGGGATATGGAGATAAGAAGCACGCCAACCATTATGGATCCAATCGCATCAAATACAGGATGAACAAACCATGCCAGTGTGGTAGAAATTAATACAATAGTTAAACCGATTAGAGCGGCAGAATCCTCAAGGAGAATGACGAACAGATTTGTGTCGGTCGAATCTTTCAATGCTTTGTATAATCCGATGCCCTTGGTCGTGTTTTTAAAAGCAGTATAAGCAACATGGAATGATTTACCTTCAATGACAATGGATACGATCAAAACGATGAATGACCAACGGATGTTCTGAAGTTCTGAAGGTTGAAATAATTTGTGAACCCCTTCATAAATGGAAAAAGCTGCCCCGACAAAGAAAAGTAGAACTGCTACCAGAAAACCCCAAAAATATTCCTCTTTCCCATATCCGAAGGGATGAATTTCATTGGCTGGTTTTGAAGATCGCTTGTTGCCAATGAGCAGAAAAACCTGGTTTCCACAATCTGCCAAAGAGTGAATGGCTTCTGCAAGCATCCCGGCGCTATGTGTAACAACCGAAACGATGAATTTAATGATTGTGATAAGGATATTGCTTCCAAGAGCATAAATTACTGCTCTCATTGAACCGCTGTGTCCGGACATATTTTAAAATTTGAAAAGCCCAAAAGTAGTGGTTTTTGGACAAATGATCACCTTACAACATTTATCCCTGAAACATTTGAGTAATCTGACGTTTAATCTCCAGCGGATCAGCATCCAGAGCAAAGACTAAATTGGGAGTAACATAA
>CAYHFJ010000428.1:0-1747 GCA_964355885.1 uncultured Flavobacteriales bacterium | reverse complement strand
AAATTTTGCAGGAAAAATTATATTGGACTTTCCAATCCGATAAAATCGGAGATATGGTAACCAAAGGAGCCGAAGCTCCTCTCTCATTTATGATGCAACTGGATAATCATGACTTTCGTTATTCGTTTGGACGGGATACAGTGAAGCAGATTTCTGAACTTGAAAACCACAATCCAAAACGCGAAAGCAACTCTATATTCCTCCCTGCGAAAGAAGTCTTATCAATTCATCATATCATCCTGAAGTCAAGAGAAATCGATAAAGTATTCGGGTTTGATGACACATATCTCGATTTGGCACGAGCTATAAGGCAATCACCGAAAAAAGGAAAAAACTTCGATGAATTTGCCAGGTCACGGCAAAAATTGGAGGAAATGATTGGTGGAAAAATTGAATTTGATGAATTAACCGGTAAATGGCTCTTCAAAAAAGGGAATGCAAAATTTACGATAGGCTCAACAGCCGAAGGAATAAAAAAAATTGCGATTGTCGATACTCTATTAGGGAACAGATATCTTGATGATAAATCTGTCGTATTTATTGACGAACCAGAATCAGCATTGCACCCTGATGCAATTGGCACATTACTCGATATTGTAGCTCTACTCGCCGAAAGAGGGATTCAGTTTTTTATGGCAAGTCACTCCTATTTTGTTGTCAAGAAACTTCTCTTAATTGCATTGGAAAAGAATTTGTCCATCCCTGTTATTAGCTACCAAGAAAATCATTGGAATATAGCCGACCTAAAAGATGGAATGCCATCAAATTCAATTATACAAGCTTCAATCGACCTCTACATGAAAGAGGTAGCAATTCAAATTGCCTGATCATGATTATAGTCGAAGAATCAGGAATGTCTTTTGGCCCTTTCCATGAGGATCACTTCTTTCATATTGAAAAAAGCATTGTTTATCGTGCAATCCAAGATCAGGTAAAAATGGTTGAATTTGTTTTAAAGAAACCTAATGGAGTTGGTGAACAAATATGGTTGATAGAGGCAAAACAAAGCTCACCCCATCCTACAAATCAAGAAGATTGGGAGTTATATTTGGGAGAACTAAAGGAGAAGTTCGAAAATGGATTAAGTCTCTTTATTGCTTTGTGTTTGAATAGGCATTCCGATCCAGATTTCCACGGAACAATAAGAACAGTTGATCTGGGGAGCATCCCATTCAAAATAATTTTAGTCATTAAAGGTCATAGAATTGAATGGATTCCTCCTCTTAAAGATGCGCTTCAACAGAGACTTTTACCCTTTTGCAAATCATTAAATCTTACCAACGACCCAGTGTTGGTGCTTAATGATGAAATGGCACTCTCAAAAGGATTGATAATTTAAATTATTGGCATTCCTGGAATTATCATTGGATTCTGTGGTAAATTCAGTTCTTCATTTGTGTCCATTTGTGTGCATTTGTGACCCCTTTCATTTAAATCTGCGACTTAAACCTAACTTATATGCAACAAAAAACTGCCCTCATCACTGGTGTAACTGGCCAAGATGGAGCCTACCTCAGCGAATACCTGCTCAAGAAAGGATACATCGTCCACGGTATCAAGCGTCGTTCGTCATTGTTCAACACCGACCGGATTGACCATATCTACGAAGATCCCCATGTTGAGAACCGTCATTTCAAATTGCACTACGGCGATCTGACCGACAGCATGAACCTGACCAAGATCATCCAGGAAGTGCAACCCGATGAGATCTACAACCTGGCAGCCATGAGTCATGTGGCGGTTAGTT
>CAYHFJ010000427.1:0-1748 GCA_964355885.1 uncultured Flavobacteriales bacterium | reverse complement strand
CGGACATTTACAAACCCGGGAAGTGCATTGGCATTTTTGAAAGATGAATTTGTCGATCTCATTTTCCTCGATATCAATATGCCGGGTATTTCCGGACTGCAATTTGTGCAGCAACTTCAAATCAAACCACACATCGTTTTCACAACTGCTTATTCTGAATATGCCATTGACAGCTATAATTTTGAAGCGGTTGATTATTTACTAAAACCAATTGAGTTCGATCGGTTTTATAAGTCAGTCAATAAGGTTAAAAAGTTAATGCAACTCAATAGTCTGCAGCAGGATAACAAGTTTAGCAAATTCTTTTTCGTAAAAGACGGATACAAACAAATGAAAGTTTGTACGGAAGAGATTCTGTATATCCAAAGTGAAGGAAATTATCTAAACATCATCACGAAAAATGAAAGAATCGTAGCCAGAATGACTTTTCAACAGCTATTGGAGAAACTGCCACCTCATCAGTTCTATCGGGTGCATAATTCGTATGTTATTAATTTTAAGCACATTCTTAAGATAGAAGATAATCAGATCTTTGTACAAAATGAAAAAATCCCAATAGGTATTAAATACAAAGAGAATCTCTTTAAAATGATCAATGCTATATAATTGCTCACTATAACTCAACAGCCAGAAGTTCCTCCCCTAGCTGATGCAAAGCAGCTTCAATACGCTGCTCTTGTTCTGGCCGTGGTCGGCTGATCCCAGAAGCATAATGCTGAAGTTGTCTTTGGTTGATTCCGGTTAACCGCTGGAGTGCTGCGTTGGTAAATATTCCGCGGTAATGTTGCAAAAGGCTTTGCGTATCAAATCGGAAGGAAAGCTCAAAATCACCCCTGAATGGTTCAGGTATTTCATCGCCAAACTCGCGTGAAACCTCCAGATGACCGGCGATGGACTCCTTCATATTAGATTTCAATTCACTCAATGTTTTACCAGTACTCACACATCCTGGTAAAATCTCAATGAATGCAGCATAATTATTGTCAGTTACTTCGACTGTTACGACTACTTTTTCCATCACTTATTTGGTTTTGGCAGGGTCTATTTTAAACCGGCCTGTTTCAAAATACTGTTTGCTGTACCAGGAGGAATATCATCATTCCCTGAATATGGAATTGTGACAGTTCCAGTTTTAAAAGGATGTCTGTAGTGTTTGTGGCTCCCTTTTTGTCTCACCAAATACCAACCGTCACCCTCTATGAAATCAATAATCTCCTTGGCTTTCCAAATTTTCATAGAAACGGTTGCTTTTAAAACAATACAAATATAGTAGTAATTATACTATTGGCGCTATTTTAAGAATTTTTCTCAAAAGATAATTTATAGCAAGTTGCCCCATCAATGCAGCACCATATTTCCCCCCATATCTTCCAATGCGATTCCTTTCGTTTCGGGCATCATTTTCCAGACGTAGATCAGTTGTAAAACCATCATGAACGCGAAGAATCCAAAGATATAAGCTCCGGGAACATTTGTCGCAAAGTATGGAAACACCTGTGCAACCAGGGCAGCAAATACCCAGTGAGTCAGGCATCCAAAAGAGGTTCCGCTAGCGCGCACCGAATTCGGGAAAAGCTCAGATAGAAAGACCCAGATCACAGCTCCCTGACCAACAGCATGAGAGGCGATAAACATGAATACGTAATAAATGATCGGGCTGTGATCGGTACCGTTGAAGGAAACGGCAATCATGGTAAGTGAAAAAATATATCCGAAGGAACCGATGAACATCAAGGTTCTTCGGCCAA
>CAYHFJ010000426.1:0-1752 GCA_964355885.1 uncultured Flavobacteriales bacterium | reverse complement strand
TCCTGCATTCCAGCTTACACTTTTTCCGCTACCTGGAGTTATACCTGCACCAAGAGATCCAGTTGCAGTGGTAGTTGGGACAGTCCATGTAGAACCACCATCACCAGAAATCTGCAATTCAACATTTGAATTTGATATGTCACCAAGGGTGTAAGAAATTGCGACTGTATTGGTAGCCGCTGTCTGAGTAGCAGTTACGGCAGAAATAATCGGATTTTTTGTGTCGATTGTAAAAGTACTGGAAGTGCTTTGACCACCAGTTGAAGTTCCATCATTTGCCTGCAGACGAACATAAACAGTTGAGCTTTCCGAATTTGCTAAATCGGTACCAACATCCCACATAAAATGATGTGTCGTACCAGTAGTATGGCTAAATGCGAGACCGCTAACACCTTCGCTTCCCACTCCACCCTTCTCAGTCATCGTATTGTAGGTGACATTATCGGTGGAATATTTATAATAAACCAGCGTTGATGTTTCACTTTCCAAATCTATTCCTCGATAATTAATGTCTACATATTTGCTGCCGTCAGTAGTCTGACTTAAAGAATTGAACTGTATGGTTGGTGATTGATTTGCTGAAGATGCGCCACTGGAGAGATCACTTTCGCTCGAAGCTGCGTGGAGAGAATCGGAAATATTTCGAGATTTTACTTTAAATTCATATAGATAAGAATGAGTAGCTAGCCCATTTACAGTAACCTTTCCAGCAAGTCCGGGAGTATGTCCCCAAAAAGCACTTGCTCCGAGAGTACCGTTTGCTTGTACATATTTTGCTTGAGAAGTTTCAAAAATTGCATATTCCAAACCATCCACTTCAGAAGCATTTTTATTTATCGTAACATCCACCGTTCCTACGGTTGGGTTGTCTACAACTGGGGCGAGGGGAGTATAGGGTTTTACGTATTTGTAGGTTATATTTGGCGAAGTATTTTCGTTTGAATACACTTGTCCATAATCATCAGTATGAGTGATTTTAACTTTAGGAATATAATCATTACCATTCAATGTAAGACCCGTGCTAGTGGATTGATTGGCGGGACTTGCGGTATTGCCAGTACCGGCAGTACTAGAACCATAATCTCCTTCTGAAACAGCAGTATAAAAATCATTAGTGTTTGGATTTGTTTCCGTGAAAGATCCTCCAATTAAAACAGTACTATCACCGGCATTTGGTTGAGCTTGTAAATCAGCAGCAACATTAGTTGCCGGATCAATGGTATCCAATGAGAAATTTGCTGAAGGAACATTATCAGCCGCATTAGTAAAAATATCCGTGGAACGTACCCGCACCTGCATTGTAGCAAGATCATTATTTGGAAAATTTGTTTTTGCATCCCAAGATATAGTTTTGCCATTTCCGGGAGTTATACCTGCACCAAAATCGCCGGTAGCTGCAGTCTTAGGCACTGTCCATGTAAGACCTGCATCACTTGAAATATCAAATTGTACATTAGAGTTATTTTGATCGGCTAGATTGTAAGTAAAGACAACAGTTGTTGTGCCAAGATTTTCTACTCCGCTGACTGACGTGATACGTGGAGCCTGAGTATCTAGTGAAAAGTTGGAAGATGCGGTATTTGACGCGTTCGTGTATTGATCCGTCGCCGTGATGCGAATTTGCATATTGGTTTTTTCCTGATCATTGAAATCAGTAGAACCACTCCAGGTAATAGTCTTTCCCGTACCTGGTACTATACCGGATCCGGTTGCGCCGGATGCAGAAGTAATTGGAACAGTCCATGTAGAACC
>CAYHFJ010000425.1:0-1759 GCA_964355885.1 uncultured Flavobacteriales bacterium | reverse complement strand
AGGCTACAGGTCCTTATGCCCATCTTCCTGCCGATATCCAGGCCATGATGCCGCGCGGTGAGGAGATTTACAAAACCAAATGCACCGTATGCCACCAGGCAACCGGGTTAGGCATTGAGAACGTTTTCCCGCCGTTATCCAAAGCCGACTATCTTCTTGCTGACAAGGTAAGGGCTGTTGAGCAAACATTGAATGGTTCAAAACTCGATATGACTGTCAACGGGAAAGTTTATTCCCAGGAGATGGTTCCCCAGGTTGACACCAAGGAAGATGCTGTTGCGGTGATCAATTATGTACTGAACAACTTTGGCAACAAGGATGGGTTTGTTACCGTTGCTGAAGTCCAGGGTGTAGAGATTAAGCCACGCAAGAAATAAATCACCTATTTTATTTTGAAAAAAGAGGCAGTCAGGCGAAAACCAACTGCCTTTTTTTTTTGCCATTCCTGCGGGTGAATTTTTTGTGACTATTGATTATCAATGATTTACTTTACAACAACCATCTTTTTCGTATCCATGAGATTGCCGTCAGCGACGAGTGAATATTGATATATGCCTCCACCCAATTCGTTCGGACTGAATTTGATGTTATGAATTCCTGATGAAATATCCGAAAGATGAATCAACCTGCATATTCTTCCATACTTGTCGGTTATTTTCAAATCTGCCCGTGAGCAGTTTGAACCAAGTTTATAATAAATTATTGTAGAGGAGGAGAAAGGGTTGGGTTGATTTTGTAATACTTCCCCAGGCTTTAGTCCATTCACAATTTTCTGCACACCCCCATCTTTATTGTGATCAAATGGCACTAATGCGAGTAACGAATCCCTGTATGCATAGTATTTTTCTGCCGATTCCGGAATATACTGTTGTAACCTTCCAATAGGTGTTGCCTTATTCCCGATATTATCCATTTGCAGGTAAATATCTTCAAGGTCTATTATTGCAAAGATGCTATCTTCCGCTGAGTTGGGAGCTTGAATTTTTTCCTCATACCAGACAATAGCTGATTCCAAATCTTCTAATACCACATCGCAACGGTTTGCAAGAAATTCACCAATTCTGGATAACGTTGTGTCAGCTACAATTGAATCATTGCTCAGATAAAATTGTTTTAAACCCAGATAGTCATTGGTTGTAAATCGTTCAACGCCCAATAGTTGTTTCATCGCAGATTGGGCGTATCTCGTTTGAGGGTATTGTTCAATTAAAGAAATAAACATGTCCTTAGCATCATTAAAATTACCGGTGGAAAATAAACTATCCCCTGTGTTGTACATATCTTCTTCGGGATCTTCAATAGTGTCAGAGACAATGTTGGACAAGCAAAAATAGGGTAGATAATTGAACGTTGCGCCACTTCCATACACTGAACATAATTGGGAAGGAATTGAGTTGTTTTTCCAGCAATTATACCGCACATCGAAAGTAATGGGCTGTAATACATCTAGTTCATTTGTCTCGACATAAATCAGGCAATTGGAAAAATCATTATCATCATATATTTTCACTAGTGTCTATTAAAAAATGTTAAAAAATTTTGAACTCCAATTGCAACTGCCCGTCATCGTGATTTTGTTTCGGCTCTTCAAGCTGGAACAGCTCTTTGATATTGTCTTTTGCCAGAAGGGAGCTACCCAATATTCTCAAAACTTCATAGACGCTCCTGTTAAGTTGCAGCTTTCTTGCGAGAATTGCAACGGTACAATATGTGATGATAGCTACATAAACCTGTATCCGAACAGCATTTTCAGTATTTC
>CAYHFJ010000424.1:0-1763 GCA_964355885.1 uncultured Flavobacteriales bacterium | reverse complement strand
TGATCGTGCAGGACTTACCCGCCGCAAAAGTAGGAAAAAATCGTTTTGTACCAAATAAAAAAAATCTTCACCGTGCATTTTTTACGCTAAAGAATATAGTATATTAATATACAACTAGTTACTAAATCAAAATAATTTTACCCATTTTGCTGTTATGGGAAGGTTTTACTAAATTTAGAATATATTTGTTCTTCATTTTGACATAAAAAACATTGCTCTATGGAACAAGAACACCAATCTGTCAACTATTTTGCCATGATGCATGGTCTGTATTTGGGACTGGCTCTCATTTTAAACAATTTGATATTCTACATATCCGGTAATCCCTTTTCTGACTTTTCCGGGTATCTTACCTACGCAATTATCATTGCAGGTACAGGTTTTGGTATGTGGACCTTTGCCAAATTGAACACCGAAGAGGGACTTCCTTACTCCAGGGCTCTCGGACTTGGAACCTTAATAGCAGTGTTTGGGGGCATTCTCTTTGCATTCTTTACTTTCGTCCTTTACAAATTCATCGAACCCGGACTGATTGAGAAGATGCTGGCTACCATGGAAGAAAAATTGTTGGCGCAAGGATATAAGGATGATTTTGTTGAAAAAATGCTTGGCACACAGAAAAATTTCATGACACCTGCGATCATGTCATTTGCTCAGGTCTTTTCTGTCTTCTTTATGGGTTTTATTTTCTCGCTGATTCTGGCTATATTTTTCAAGAAGGAGCCTGAAAATCCTTTTTATGGAGTTGAAAAGGAAGAAGAATACGAATAAAATAAATACCCTTTGCTACCTCCTGCTAAAGGATAAATCTTTTTTAATACCTGAACATGGATATTTCTGTTGTCGTTCCATTGTACAATGAAGTGGAGTCATTGCCTGAATTGAATGCCTGGATTGACAGGGTCATGAAAGCCAACAACTTTACCTATGAGATCTGGTTCATCGATGATGGAAGCAATGATGGTTCATGGAAATGGATCGAAGAGCAATCCAAACTCAGTAAGACGGTAAAAGGAGTACGCTTCAGAAGAAATTACGGTAAGTCTGCCGCTTTGCATACTGGTTTTGAAGAGGCATCGGGCGATGTGGTCATTACCATGGATGCCGACCTGCAGGATAGTCCGGATGAAATACCAGCTTTGTACAGGAAGATCAGGGTGGAAGGTTATGACCTGGTTTCGGGTTGGAAGAAGAAAAGATTCGACCCCATCTCTAAAAAACTGCCCAGTAAATTGTACAATGCTACAGCCAGCAGGGTAACCGGCATCAAATTGCACGATTTTAACTGCGGATTAAAAGCTTATCGCAAAGAAGTAGTGAAAAGTATCGAGGTATACGGAGAAATGCACCGGTACATCCCATACATGGCCAAACAGGCAGGCTTCTCGAACATCGGAGAAATGGTTGTTCAGCATCAGGCACGGAAATATGGTACCACAAAATTCGGACTAAGCCGTTTTATCTTTGGCTATCTGGATTTAATGTCCATATCCTTTATTTCACGTTTCGGCAAACGACCGATGCACCTCTTTGGAACCCTTGGATCCCTCATGTTTCTATTTGGATTCATGGCCGTTGCCTGGTTGGGTGGATACAAAATATACCAGCAGTTTAATGGAATCCTGGTCGAAAGGGTCACCATCAGCCCCTACTTTTATCTTGCGCTGACATCCATGATCCTTGGTACGCAGCTATTCCTCGCTGGCTTCCTGGGAGAACTCATTTCGAGAACTTCCGAGAGCAGGAATCATTACCTAATTGAT
>CAYHFJ010000423.1:0-1791 GCA_964355885.1 uncultured Flavobacteriales bacterium | reverse complement strand
TGGTCAATGCGAAGAATGTTAGGAAAAGAAATTTCGTGTTCCGCTTTTTCTTTTACAGGTTCAACTTTTGTTTTCGGTGGCGGTGGTGGTGGAATTTCTCCGCCTCCGGTATCTTCATGCGGAAGAAAAGTAAAAGGCACTCCGAAAATATTTACATACTCTGCTTCAAATAGTCCGTCTGCTGAAACATCATAGGAAGTTCGTCTCAATCCTCTGCCTACAACCTGCTCACATAACAACTGACTGCTGAATGCACGCAAACCCATGATATGAGTAACGGTTTTTGCATCCCATCCTTCACTTAACATTCCAACTGAAATAACATTTTGAATTTGTTCCCCGGGTTCACCAACTTTTCCAACGGTGTCAACTTTCTCTCTCAATTCAAATGCTAAATCCTTTTTCGTTTTCTTTTTTTCTGTTGGCTCATCATTATCTGTTTCCGTTTCATCTTCATCAATATCAATTTCTGTTTGCTCAACTTCTATTTCTCCAAACTCACCTTTCTCAACTTTGTTTATGATACTACTGTCAATCTGCAATGTTCTTTCAGGAATTGATAAATCACCCAAACCCGCAACTGTCAGTAAAAAAGAATCGTGGTCAAACGAATGTTTAATTCGTGCTGATGTGTAAGTTGTGTTTGCAACAGTTATCAACACTGGCGGAATTTTGTAACCAACTTTTTCCCAATCATCTTTTGTTGCTTTCCAATCTTTACCAAGAAGTATGTAAGCATTTTTAATCAGGTCGGGAAGCGGGTCGCTTTCTTCTGCTTTGCGATTGATGTCGTCTTTCACACTTGCATCCATGTAGATGTGATACAAGCGTGAACGCAATTCCTTGTCAACATTTCCATCGTCACGAATTACAATTCGAGGAGTTTTTACCAAACCACTTTCTATTGCATCATTCAAACCGAAGTCAGAAACTATCCAAGGGAATAATGCTTCTTCACTTGCTTTTTTTCCTGACGGTGCAAATGGTGTTGCAGATAAATCAAAACATTGAATGATACCTCTTGCTCTGTTTATTCTGTCAAGTCCGCCAACCCAAACGGTGCTTTCTTCAATGTCCTCTTTTTTTACTCCGGCAATTTTACTTTCTGCCGGAACACGCCACGCATGATGTGCTTCATCATTTATTACAATCATGTTTGTTGCGGAAGCAAGGTCGCCTAAAACTTCTCTCACATACGCCTCATCACTTTTTGCTCCCCGCTTATCAACTGTTTTTTTCTTCGCTAACTTTTCTTCCGTGTTCCATGCAAGTGTGTGCCAATTGATAATTTTTATTTTTCCTTGTCGCAAAGAATCCATCAAACCGTTTGGAACAATGTTGAACTCCTCATAATAATTTTCTTCGTCAAACGGATTGAGAACTGATAAGCGATTTCTCACTGTAAGTCCCGGTGCAACAACTAAAATATTTTTTGAAAACCGTGTGTCTTTTCCGTTTGCAACTTTGTTCAGCACATGCCATGCAATGAGTTGAGCCATCACAATTGTTTTGCCTGAACCTGTTGCCATCTTGCTGCACCATCTTGAAAAATCTCCACCGTCACTCGGAACTTTTATTCCTGTCTTGTCTGCTTCAGGTGCTTCGGTTAACCAAATCAAAGTTTCAATTGCCTCCAATTGACAAAAGAAAAATCGTTTGTCTTTTCTTTCTTCAAGGTCTTGCCAATGTTGAAGCAATCGTTTTGTAATTCCTGTTACACCCGGATAACCTTGTTCACGCCACTTTTCAATTCGTGGTCTTATGGTGTTCACTAATTTTATTTCAATGAAT
>CAYHFJ010000422.1:0-1793 GCA_964355885.1 uncultured Flavobacteriales bacterium | reverse complement strand
CGCATCGTCAAGCTCGATCCCGAAGAGCGGATCAGGTTCAGAAACCTCCTCACCAGGGTGAGCGACAAGGATGTTGTGATCATCCTCTCCACGCACATCGTTGGTGATATTTCCAGTACCTGTACCGATATGGCCCTAATGAACAAAGGCGTTTTATCCTACAAAGGTTCTCCTGAACACCTGATTGAACTGGCCAAAAACAATGTTTGGAAAATAACGGCTACGGAAACTGAATATTTTGAAATTCAGGAAAAGTATCCAATTATCTCCTCTATCCCTTCGGAGGAAGGATGGGAAGTACAAGTGGTTTCCAAAGAGATCAATGGCTATCTGGGTGAAAGAATCGATCCCAACCTGGAACATGCGTATGTCAATTTTATGGAAAATGAACTCAACCAGAAATGGATAGAGATTTAATTGAAAATATTTAAATATCTGACTATGAGAGCAATTCACAATATATTAGCGGTAGCAAAATACGAATCCATCACTTTGTTCAGAAGCTGGTTCTTTCGCATATTTTCTATTCTTTCCCTGGTATTCGTATTTTTTTACAACTTCGGCACCCAAACCGCTGTTGGTTATCCCAGCGGTGATTTGATCGCCCTTCCCTCTTTGATTCCTTTTACCAACCTCTACATCATAAACATGGCGCAGGCTGTGATTGCGGTGTTTCTAGCTTCAGAATTCTTAAAGCAAGACAAGAAGCTTGATACGACAGAAGTTGTTTACATGCGATCTATTACCAATGCCGATTATGTTATAGGAAAGACACTTGGAAATATTTGGGTCTTTGTCATGTTGAACGCCATTGCATTGGGAATGGTTGCCGTATTTAACATGGCTTCACCTTTCACACGGTTCAACATTCTCCCTTACATCTATTATTTTCTGCTGATCAGCATCCCAACATTGATTTTCATCATGGGATTCTCCTTCTTTCTGATGTCTGTCATTAAAAATCAGGCGGTCACTTTCCTGGTTTTACTTGGATACATTGCAGCCACACTGTTTTACCTCCAAAATAAATTCCATTATATCTTCGATTACATGGCATTCAAACTGCCTATGACCTGGTCGGATGTCGTTGGTTTCGCAAATTTGAAGGAAATACTCATTCACAGAGGAATCTATTTTTTCTTTGGACTTGGATTCATCTGCCTGACAATCTTATTGTTAAAACGATTATCGCAGTCTAAGTTCGTTAGGGAGGTTGTTATTGGAATGTCAGTTCTATTTCTTGGTACCGGTGTACTTCTTGGAATTATTTACATCAATACCATAAGCAACGAAGAAAATCACCGCAAGGAGATGGTATCTTTGAATGACAAATTTGCCAATCTTAAAGTGGTTCAAATTCAGTCCTGTGAAATTGATATCGAACATTTGGGTGACGCAATTTCTGCTACTGCTGCATTAAAAATAAAAAATACCAACAAAGAAGCTGTAAATGAGTTTGTACTCACACTAAATCCCGGGCTTGAAGTAGTCAAATTAACCGGAGCCGGATTTACAAGGGAGATGCAGCTCATAATGATTAAGCCTGATAAAGTGATGCAATCTGGTGATTCTTTACAAATCAGCCTGCAATACAAAGGCTCCATTGATGAATCTTTCTGTTATCTTGATCAGACTCCTTTGCAGCTCGAGAAATGGAAAAATAGTGCATCAGGTGTCACAGACAAAAAACATGCTTTTGTCACACCTGCTTATCTGCTTTTAACTCCTGAAACTCGCTGGTATCCAACAGCAGGCGTCAGCTATTCATCCAAGGGACTTAACTGGCTGGCCAC
>CAYHFJ010000421.1:0-1795 GCA_964355885.1 uncultured Flavobacteriales bacterium | reverse complement strand
GAACTAATTTGTGCAAGTCATTTTGCACCGAGATTCAGATAAGCAACAAAAACGAACATTTGATTCGTATTGAAACTCCTTTTTATTTTCCTGATGGGGACCCCTATCAAATGTATTTAAGAGAGTTGCCAACCGGTAGTTTGCGGCTGACGGATGCAGGACATACAATGATGCATTTGAGTTATGAATATGACATTGATACTTTCAGAAAAGGTACCCGGGAGATTTTATTAAATCAAATAAAATTAGAAATGGGTATTAATGAAACTGGCGGAGAATTTTATTTAGATACTAATTCTGATAATCTTTCCGTTCAGATTTTCAAGTTAGGACAAGCATTGACTAAAGTTTATGACCTCACATTTCTGAACAGAGCAAGGGTTGAAAGCACTTTCTATGACGATTTGGAAGAACGCATTTACAATATCGTAGGCAAAGAAAAAGTTAAAAAAGATTATGTCTATTCTGCAATGGAGAATTCGAATGACTATCCCATAGATTACTTTTTTGAAACTAAAAAGCAACCTCTTTTTCTTTTTGGAATTCCAAACAGAGATAAAGCAAAACTCACCACCATTATTCTTGAACGATTATTGAGGCACGATGCAAAGTTTGAATCACTTTTAGTATTTGCAGATACAGAAAATATGCCCAAAAATGATTTTAAAAGATTAGTGAATGTTGGGGGAGAAATCATTGCATCATTGGATGCAAGAGATGATTTGGCAAGAAAGATTCTCAAACGAGTAGCCTAGTTGAGAATGAAAAAAATTGACAAACTCATTATCAATTCTCCTTACGAAGAACCCAAACAATTTTGGGAATACCTTCGTGATACACGGGAATTTGTTTTACAAAGCGGAAGAAGACCGGCAGGGTATATTGTAGCATCAGAGAGTTCAAAAACTTTTGATGACCCGGGAACATTCATTGAAATAAAATTAGTGAACACCATAAGACCACGAATTGAAAAGTGGCGTAATCAGGGTTATCCGGGAGTAACAGGAATCACAAAACGATTGCTGCAACATTGGCAAGAACCCGAAGAAAGAAAAGACAAACGATTTTTCTTTTGCCAGTTGGAAGCAATTGAAACTTTAATTTATCTCAAAGAAGCACCTGAAGCAGACAGAACAGGAATAAATATTCCAGGTGACGGAGGTGATTTCTCAAGATGGTGCAGCAAAATGGCAACAGGTTCAGGAAAAACAATTGTGATGAGTCAACTCATCGCGTGGCAGGTGCTGAACAAAGTTGCAAACGGAAAAGACATACGGTTTTCAAAAAATGTTTTGGTAGTTGCACCGGGCTTAACAGTGAGAAATCGTTTGAGTGTGTTGTATCCTTTCGACAAAGACAATTATTACGAGGAGTTTAATATTGTTCCAGGCGGACTGATGGATTCTTTGCGTCAGGGTAAAATAAAAATCATCAACTGGCACACGCTTGCATGGAACACCGAAGAAAAATTAGCGAAAAAGAAAACCGTTGATAAGCGTGGAGCAAAAAGTGATGAAGCGTATGTACGTGAAGTCTTAGGCGATCTTGCTTCTGCAACAAATCTGATTGTCATAAATGATGAAGCACATCATGCCTGGCGGGTTCCGGCAGAAAGTAAAATTGCAGGGGTAAAAAAAGAAGATATTGAAGAAAGCACAGTCTGGGTTGGCGGATTGGATAGAATTAACAGAGCTAGAGGAATCATTCAATGCTTTGATTTATCGGCAACACCGTTTGCACCGTCAGGAAAAAAGGCAAGTGAAGTAGCATTGTTTCCCTGGATAGTCAGCGACTT
>CAYHFJ010000420.1:0-1812 GCA_964355885.1 uncultured Flavobacteriales bacterium | reverse complement strand
GTATGATAAAATCAATGGCGCCAATATTCAGATCATCGGAGCAGAACCAGCCTCCTGCCCAACCCTGACCAAAGCGCCGTTTATATACGACCATGGTGATGTGGCTAAAATGACTCCTTTGATGGCCATGTACAGTTTGGGACATAATTTTGTTCCTGCTCCTATTCACGCCGGTGGTTTGCGCTATCATGGAATGTCGCCGCTGGTAAGTGCCTCACTTCGCGACGGATTGATGGAAGCTCAGGCGATTCACCAAACCGAATGTTTCGAAGCCGGATTACTGTTCCTGAGAACCGAAGGAATAATTCCTGCTCCTGAAACAACCCATGCCATTGCCGCTACCATTCGTGAAGCCTTAAAAGCCAAAGAAGAAGGCAAGGAAAAAGTCATTCTTTTCAACTTCAGCGGACATGGATTGATGGATTTGGTGGGTTACGACAAATACATGACTGGTCAGTTGTCGGATTACGAATATCCGGAACACGAAATTGAAGCCAACCTTGCAAAATTGGTTGGTTACCCGATGCCGAAATAGGGAATCGATCGATCCTATTCACGGGGTGACTTTTGAAGTCACCCCGTGAATAAATATAAACAGACTTAAAGGTATTTTAAACCTTTAGGTCTTTTTTTTGTATTAGTCTTATGCTCATTAAAAAATTGATGTAAATTGACGGTGCAGAAGTTATTGCCGTATTTACCAAACGAAGAACCGGTTTTTCGAACAGCGAAATTATTGCTGCCATTGTTACACGATTGGAGATCAATCAGATTCAGGAATCTATTTCTGAAATTGACCCAAAAGCATTTATGTATATTCAAAGTGTAAAAGAAGCCGCCGGAGGAATTTTAAAAGAAAAAGGACATGCCAAATAAGCAGCCCATGCAAAAGTTTGTTATCAACCTGTTGAGAAACAATCTCCCTGGAAAATACAATTATCACAATCCTGAACACACCTTGTATGTTCAGGAAAAAGTATTCGAAATTGGCCGTCACGAACAGTGTACGGACAAGGAACTTCAGTTATTAGACACCGCGGCATTATGGCATGATACAGGTTATATTAAAATGTATGGCAATCATGAAGTACAAAGCTGTTTGTTAGCCCGGAAATACCTTCCGGAGTATGGATATGATGTCGCTGATATTGATCTGATTTGCGGAATGATCATGGCCACCAAAATACCTCAATTGCCGAGGACAAAATTAGAGGAAATATTGGCCGATGCTGATCTTGAATACCTCGGAGCTGAATCTTTCGAAATAAAGGCAAAGAGTTTATTTCATGAAATGCATTCCATGAATGCATCATTGACTCAAGACAAATGGAATGAGATGCAAATTTCATTTATTCAGCAGCACCACTATTTTACATGGTATTGCAAGGAAAACAAGGAACCGCTGAAGCAGATTATTTTAGATAAGCTGATTCAGAGCAGGATATAAACTTTTTCGGAGAATGTTTTGTTTAAATAAAGAGTTGGTAAATATTAAAGTTTAAATATCTAATAAAGCATTCCCAGACAATAGGTTTGTCTCAATACCAGCAACTTATAGGAATCATGTAGCGATATGATGGTTGACGAATTAAACTGTTTGGATTTTGTATCTGCCTATAAATGAATAGTTACTTCAGTTTATGAAGTTTTTTTTGAAACTTATAGCAGATAAATGAATCTATATATGTCTTATTAACGTTAGTACAAACAAACATCTAAAAGAAATGAAAACACATTCAGGCTTTTGAAAGGCATCATTTGCTTTGATTACAGTTATTTAAGCTGTATTCCGAATATGCTGCTCATGGCGCC
>CAYHFJ010000419.1:0-1821 GCA_964355885.1 uncultured Flavobacteriales bacterium | reverse complement strand
CCCCGGATTCAAAATATGGATTTTTCCCGGCAGTTGCAGGAGCCTGGCGGGCTGAACGGGAAGAATTTATTAAAAATCTCAATATCTTCACAAACTTTAAATTGAGATTGGGTTGGGGTCAAACGGGTGTTCAGAGTATTGCAGCCTACCAGACCCAGGCTCTTTATTCCATGTTGCAATCCCCCAATGCTTCTGATGGTGTGAATATTGGCCAGGTAGCATCAAGAATAGCCAACAATAAACTTACCTGGGAGACATCCACTCAATTAAATGCAGGCGCAGACATGGGATTTTGGAAAAACCGCGTGACAGCAAATATCGATGTTTACAAGAAAACGTCGGTCGATTTACTTCAAAATCTCCGTATTGCACCTTCTACTGGTTTTTCATCCATTGCAATAAACCTTGGTACGATTGAAAACAAAGGCATCGAATTTACAATTAATGCCGTTGCAGTAGACAAGGCTATCAGATGGGAGATTGGTGCGAATATCGCAACAAACCGTAACAAGGTAAAAGAACTTGGTTTGCCCGTTAACAATTGGGGAACACTTATGATGTCTGCTTATACCGGAGGGAATATTTCTACCGGTGAACAACTCAAAGTTCCGGCCAATATTTTTGCAGAAGGCCAACCGGTTGGTATGTTCTGGGGATTGAAAAGCAACGGGATTTATCAATCAACCGATACTGAAAATCTTACCTATAAAGGTACAAAGACAATCCCCGGGGATATTAAATACATTGACCAGGACGGGAATAGCCTTATTGATGCCGGAGACTACACATTTATTGGCAATCCGAATCCTGATTTTACCTACGGTTTTAACACCAGTCTTACTTATAAAGACCTGAGATTAGACCTGATGATGAACGGTGTTCAGGGACGCGATATTTGCAATGCCAACCTGGTTTTTGAAGAATACAGTGGTAATTCGGTTTCTGCCGCAGGCGCCAATAATATTAGAAAGGATGCTTATTTCAATGCCTGGAGAGTCGAAGCGCCTACAAATTACTACCCACGTTTGGGCTATGCAGCACCAATTGATCTTTCTGACCGTTTTATCGAAGACGGCAGTTTTCTCAGGTTAAGCAATGTAACCCTCTCATACAATGTTCCTGTAAACAGGATGAAGATGCTGAGTAACCTGAACGTATTTGTTTCAGGAAATAACCTTTTGCTCCTCTCTGGTTATAAAGGGTTTGATCCTGAGGTAAATAGCTTTACAAATGACGGAACCCGCATAGGTGTTGATTTTAACTCATATCCGGGTTCGAAGTCGGTATCGTTTGGTCTCAAAGTTGGTTTTTAATTTACAAGATTTAAGTGAATCACGATGAAAAAAATAATTAATCTATTTCTTAGCGCTGCGATCTTAGTGGCTCTTTGGTCCTGCGACAGTCTGATTGAAGAGAAAGTCTATACTGAACTGGCAGAAAGCAATATATATACTACCGTAAGTGGCTGTGATGCAGCGCTTGAAGGAGTTTATGCAGGATTCTTTAAACATGAGTTTTTTGGCAATATGGCTCCGCATATCAACACCAACCTATCGGTGATGTATACCAGATCAACCACCCAGGTGTCGAATAATTTTACAGATGGTGCAGGAACGGCTTTTTTTGGATCTTTATGGCAGGAATACTTCATTACGATTAACAGGGCAAATGATGTTATTTCCCACGTTTCGAAATCCGGAATTGCTGAAGCAGAGAAGAACAGGATAGTGGGTGAGGCCTATTTCATTCGCTCCATGCTCTATTTTGATTTGGTAAGGTATTTTGGGGGAGTGCCACTTAGGCTCGAACCAACAGTTCTTG
>CAYHFJ010000418.1:0-1822 GCA_964355885.1 uncultured Flavobacteriales bacterium | reverse complement strand
TATCCGGGCGGGATGTTGCAGCCTGGAAGATCGTTCATCAGCAGCAGTGATTACCGCTTCGGGTTTAATGGGCAAGAGAAGGTGGACGAGGTAAGTGGTATTGGCAATCATAACACCGCACGATTCTGGGAATATGATACCAGATTAGGAAGGAGATGGAATCTTGATCCGAAACCGCAGATTTCAATAAGTGATTATGCAGTGTTTGCAGACAATCCAATTTTGTTTAGTGATCCTTTGGGCGATGAAGTTAATGTTACACACCGGAAAGGTTTTTTAGGTCTTGGGAAAAAAGAAACTTTGAAATATGAAAATGGAAACCTTTCAAACAAGGATGGTACTTTATACACCGGAAAGGTGGGAGGTTTTTTGAAAAAGAGTTTAGATGCCTTGAACAGCATACGAGGATCACAAGAAGGAAACTCAATGTTATCTGAATTGCAGAATTCTAATAATGTTTACAACATAGTAAAGAGTGGCAACACAGAATTTGTTCCTGATCAAACACAGAAGGCATTTGGGAATCAATTGGCCACAGACTCTGATCCAACAACACAAGCACAATATAAATCGCTTACATCATTAGGAGTAAATTTGACAGGTGGATCAGGTGGTACAGTCTACTTTAATCCTTCGGGAATAGGCGTATGGGAAAAGGGAGGATATAATTCTAGGCCATCTGTAGAATTAGGTCATGAGTTGTTTCATGGTTTAGATGCCAATAGAGGCCTCTTGGATGATAGACTTGAGCAAGGTGTAAAACGAAGTGAGTGGCAAGCTGTTTTCGGAGAGAACATGCATAGACAACAAATGGGATTTCCTTTAAGAACCCATTATAAATCACAACAAGATGGAAATGGAAGACCCATACAAGGTTTGCCACCTTATATGCTTACACCTGGTAGCTCTCCAATTTTACCATTCTGGTACAAACATTAATTTTAGTGAAAATGAATAAGTATAATTTCGGTTTACTTCTGATTTTGGTTTTTGGACGATGCTCAACTGAAACCAAGACTATTAGGTATAAATTATATGAAAACGATACAAGAAAGAATCATGTATATACAATACAAATTCCAAAAGGATATAAGCTATTCAGTTGGACTGGGGGACATGAAGAACAACACGAGTACTGGTATTCCGATTCATCCGTTATTTATTTATCAAGAGATTTAGGAGTCAGTACAATAAATAACGAAAATATAAAAAACGAAGAAGGAGCATACGCTAAAAGGTTACAAGCATTTTTAGCTAATGATACAATTACATTATCTGGTACTGATATATCGGGGGAATATTGGAAGGAAATTAAATTAAAAAATATATGCTTGGGTTATGCAGGTGTGGCAAAAGAGAAAGTAGAAATATTTGAAAGTGCTTTACATTCCCTGAAGTAACTTGTAATAGCTAAGACTTGATCTGACAATTGAGTTCATTTTTCATTCACCTCGATAAGCAAGGATAGCCGTTGTTTCAAAAAGGGCAAGAGCAAGTCGAGTGTTCGAAGGCGGGACTTGTTTTCTCTTCCAGATGCTCAGATGCTTAAAAGAGTCGGTGAAATGTTGTTTGTAACCTGGAAATGCTCATTTCACCCTTGCAACCATTGTTGAGCTGAATTAAGATTGAAAACCTCCGCCTAAGTTCTTGTTACCTTTGCATTGGTCCGATTAGCCAATTTTCAAATCCATAGATTGCATTTCTCAGTATTATTATTAGATTTACTTTCAGAAGAAACTTGAAGTAATGCTGAATGGCAAACTTTATCTACGTTAACAATCAACACTCAAAACACCTAAGTAATTATTATCCGGGCGGGATG
>CAYHFJ010000417.1:0-1848 GCA_964355885.1 uncultured Flavobacteriales bacterium | reverse complement strand
AAATGGTGCATGCGAATGGTTCTGACATTGGTTTCTTCAGAACAGGAACAGAAAATGGTGTAGCAGCTGGTTTTACAACTGATGCAAAGCGATTTACTGCGAGCTATGATAAATCAGGTGCTCTTCAGAAAATTTATTACGAAGGAAGTTCAATCTCCGGTAACGGTTTGTCTCTTATTGCAGACGTTGGTACAAGAGGTACTATGGCTCTGGTTTCAACAGGTATAGATGCCGAAATCAAATCCTGGAAAGGTTGTTCACTGAAAATTATGGTATCCGGAAAACCAGGTTCTGTTCAGGTTAACGGTCAGACTATAAAAGACTGGACTTTTGACGAGGGAGCTAAAACTGTATCAGTGAAATTACCCGCTGGAACAGTTTCATTGAAAATCAATAAATAAGGGTTTTGTTTTCTGTTTGACAGAAAGCGGCTTTCCTTTTATAAAATATTCCGGATGTTCATTTAAGATGGAGGTCCGGTATTTTTGTTCAGTATCGTGTTAAAGGTTTTGTTTTTTCGATGGTAGGTGGTCGTATGTGAAAGTTTCGAACACATACGACCACCTTCGGGGTCGGAAAACGGGGATTTATGATTTTTCTATAAACATACGACCCCTTTGGGGTCGCAAATCCATGAACCGAAAACTGTTATTTAATATTTAGATAATTACTGTTTTACAAACTATGGTCATAAAACCCATTTTCAGAATTGTTTTAATTTCCATAGCAAGTCTTGCCGGAATAATGAATGGTTATTCTGCAGATTTTGAGAATTCCTACAAAAAAGAATCATCTAAATCAGATACTCTTAAATCCAAAGTTGAGAACTGGACTGCTGCAGAATTATGGGCAAAATCAATTTCTCAGAATCTAAAACTGGAAGACAATGCGATTGTGCTTGAAGATAATCTGCTGATAGAAAATGATGCCGTCACCTTAGGCTCCATTCGTTCAGAAGCCTGGGATACGCTGTCAAAGGGCCGTATCATCAGGAAAATCCTGGAATTACCTGTGTTGCCTGCTAAGAATGCATGGATAAGTATGCTTATTTACCCAATGCTTCCTTCTGAACCAATGAGTGGTGGTAAACTTGAATTTAGGGTTAACGGGAATAAGCCAATTGTTTATGAACTACATCACTTCTGGACTTCAGTTCCGGTTCCGGTAGCTTATTTAAAAAAGGGCAGAAACCTGATTGAGCTTAGGGTGCACAATCAGAATGAAAAGTTCAGGATACCAATGGCTTTGAGTTCCATTATCCGTAATGTCATTGGACAGCCTTCTTCTTTTACAGGTAATAGTGAGCGAAGTATTGATAATGGAAAAACCTGGAAGTATGCAGGTAGCGCATCCAATATTGCCGAATATCCAATCCGTCTAAAGATGCAGGCTTATGCCAAAAAAGCCTGGCTGCAAACTCCGGTCATTAATCTCGCTGATAAAGCCTTAGAAGGAGTTATGTATTTCCCTAT
The DNA here is from genome assembly GCA_964355885.1 of uncultured Flavobacteriales bacterium. Taxonomy (GTDB): domain Bacteria; phylum Bacteroidota; class Bacteroidia; order AKYH767-A; family 2013-40CM-41-45; genus QQVM01. The sequence goes on along the minus strand of CAYHFJ010000417.1, from coordinate 376 downwards.
TATTGTGGAAACTGCAGAGATCAAGCTCCGAATCTTAAATGCAGAAGGCTCTAAATGGCAAACGAGGATAAGAAGTGGAAATACACATCAACCTGAAGCAGGAGAGTGGACTTCCTGGCAAAATTTTGAGGGCACAACTTTAGCAACAGGAAAAAATCATCGTTTCGTTCAACTTGAATATAGTATTGATCCCGGTACCGGAAACAGTACGCCCAAAATTCTGGGACTGGATTTGAAAAGTGCATGGCGTAGCAATTCAACAGGCTCAGGTGTTTTTATAACTGAAGTAAAGAATTACCCCTTAATCCGCTCTTCCTTTGATTTTGTTCATGAGAACCCTGCATTGCCTGAACTTCAGGAATTCAGGAAGCAATTT
>CAYHFJ010000416.1:0-1861 GCA_964355885.1 uncultured Flavobacteriales bacterium | reverse complement strand
GTAATTTTCAAACAGTTTCTGCGCGATATCTTCTTCCGTTGCGGATTCTGGTAAGCCAAAAATACTTTTAACTACACGATCCAATTCCTCATGAGCCATTACAAGATGATCAGGTAGGCGTTCCTGGCCGTATGCTTCCGACAAAGTAGAACCTCTTAAACTTCCTCTTGCTTTGTGGATTCTTCCACCGGCTTCTTCAAGTAGTTTTTCTTGTTTCTTATTAAAATCCGGAAATGGAAAATTGTTGTAATCCATCAACGGATTTACTTTTGTTTGACCTTCTTTGCTTACAGCATTTACCCATATTGGATAAAAGGAACTCATAAGTATTGCCATAAGTGCTTGGCTATCTCCTGCTATAACGTAGGTATTTTCGGCATCAATAAATTCAGGAGAGAGTATCTCTATCGCAAAATAATCTTGTTCTTTACTATAGAACCTTGGAATTGTTATAGCTGACAAAAAATCCGAATACGAATTCGTTTTTTCCGTGAGGATCCGTGGCAAACCCAAAACTATTGGTCTTTGCCTAGCGCTCACGGGTATTTTCAACATTAACGTTGAATTTACACCCAATAACGGCTGCCAGGCTGGTCATAACACTGACTATTTTTACAAACCATTTCAAAAAGTGTGGCATTTGATTACACTTAATTAACATTTTAACCATCGGAGCAACCTTGAAATCTAATAGCCAACTGGCTTACTTGGCCGGATTGATCGTTGGCAGAGGAAGATTATTTGATTCAGGGCGAGCGGTGATTGAGTTCTCGCATACAAACAAAACCATTAATGGAATAGCACATTGTCCAAAATGTAATTCCGTAGCCACGCAAAAGAACAAGTTTTATAGTTGTAAAAATCCAAAATGCGGGCATTCAGGGTTTGATCCAATACAGAATACTTATGACCAAGTGGTTGAAACCAAAGAATCCATCAATAGCGACATAATTCCATTTCTCCAAAAGGAATTAAATTTCAAAGTTTCTGTAATGGCTAACCCATCCATCACTCTCTTGATATTGGATTTTGATGTTACAGACCAAGGATGGACGGCCCTAACAGAGCTATTAGGAAATCAGTTCCATTTTCATTCCGGGCACATTCCCCAACAGATATCTTCATATGAAAAGAAATTACAAGTTGAATTTATAAATGGGATGCTTGATACATCTGGTTTTTGTAATTCTGGTGGATGGCTTCCCAGAAAAGGTCTTACCTCTGAGATCCGCCAGCGGGTCTATTTCCAAGTTGTTCGGAATTGGAAATTAACGGTAGAGATAGATAACTTCCTCAGAAGTGAATTTGATATTCCAATTCAAACCATTGACTGGGGACATCCAAATATTCGCGATGCTAACTTGGTTGAAGCACAGGCGGGAAAATCATCTGCGTTTGCGCGGGAGCACCAATTAAAGGTTTATCCCGAGTATTTGAAACAATTCAAGTTTCGGATTTCTAGCAAGCAAAAAATGCTTCAAGAATTGCTCCAACATAATATTGATGGGGGATTTGCCAATAAAGAAGATTGGTTTCCGCCTAAGAAGATCGGATCATTCAAACCTCACCATCCGGATGAATTGAACCCACGGATGGCACCACCTGTCCGAAAACATTTTGACGCTTTCTGGCAAATTAATTTAGCTCTTGGCTGTAAGTTTCTAGAAGAATTAGCACAAACAGCCTTAAACCCTGAGGTTTTTGCCCTTACAGGAGAACTAGACAATCCAAATTCAGCAATTTCGGTTGAGCAGGCAATTGAGAAAATTAGACCGGTCGTTAAATTGAATCCGGTTACGACACTAACCCCTAAGAAAACGAATGCGAATTCGAAAAATTCTTCCGCGCGATCTAAGGAAGA
>CAYHFJ010000415.1:0-1871 GCA_964355885.1 uncultured Flavobacteriales bacterium | reverse complement strand
CCGAAACTTTCAGGAATTATTCAATAGATGATATCAGTATTGCCAGAACTGAATACAAATTACTTCCCCGATTTTTGCTAATAGCAGCTGAATATCGATTTTGAATCATCCCCGGATGGCCCGCTCTTCACCGTACCGTGTTGCTTCCAAATTTTGTAATGGAACTATTTAATGATAAATTTGGCTATCATTGCAAAGGAATGATTCAGTAATATGAACGAGACAGAAATCAGGAATAGCCATCAAACTATTTGCAAACTACTTTCAGAAAGGAAGTTGAAGCCTGCCTTCGACCTCCTCGAAAAGATGATCAGCGCAAATGGCCTGGGAGAATACAGTGATCTTTTGCTGGACCTGGAACAGAACTATAAATTCATGCTCAAATATACTGTTGCAGGGATCACCGACCCCGAAAGACAGAAAATCTACCAGCATATTCTTGTTTCAACTTTTGACCTGGCAGATCATTGCGCCGACAGTCTGAAGATGAAATTCTCCAGTTCGCTGGAATACCAGAAAAAACGAGGATTCGGTCGGTTATATATTGAGAATATACCGGCACACTTTGCTTTATTGGAATCATTTTACCTGGAGAAGGAGCTCCGACAATTAATTGAGGAATCCTACTTTGATAAGAAATACGAACTGGAAGAAGAAGTCCATTATCAGAAAGTTGTCAGCCTTTTTTACCACGTTTGGTTCCGAAACAAGCTTTCTGCAGATGAGATTTCATCATTCAAAGACTTTTTAAAGAATCCCCACATCCCAGCTTATGAAAAAGCATTCCTGATAACTTCAGTAATTCTTAGTCAGTTGTTGTTTTTCGATGAGCAAAAGATTATGCTGCTTTTTGAAGGATACGAAACCGACAATGAAGAGATTAATCAAAGGGCTCTAACTGGTTTGATTATTGTCTTATATTTCTATGACAGAAGAATTTTCCTGTTCCCTGCAATAGCTGCCAGATTAGAGCTGCTTTATGAAAGAAGTTACTTTAAGCACCATTTGGAAAAAATACTGCTACAACTAATCGGCTCCAAAGAAACTGAAAAGATACAGCGAAAGTTACAGGATGAGATTTTACCAGAAATGATGAAGCTGAGTCCTAATTTAAGGAATAAACTTAGTCTTGAGGCGATGTTGGGGGATGTCATGAATGAAGATAAAAATCCGGAATGGCGGGATATTTTCAAAGACTCTCCGGGTCTGATGGATAAAATGGAAGAGCTGAGTGAAATGCAGATGAAAGGAGCGGATATTTTCATGACTTCATTCGCCAATTTGAAAAATTTCTTTGTCAGGAAAAGTGGTTTTTAATTTTAAAGTTAGTACTCTCCAAAAATCTTCAGATACATGTTTAGTAGCGTCATGCCTAAAACCGTCGAGCTGGTAATTTTTTATCCACCAAACGGCTGAATCTGCCATAGCATTTATTACTTGTGGTTTGCTGTAATCTAAGTCGGGCAAAAAGGTATCAAACCAAGTTGTAAGTCTTTGGTCGTCCCAAATTCTTATATTTTTTCTACCATCAGGCAAATCAATTGGTGTTGTCCAATCTTTGTGATTTTTATACAACGGATGTTCTTCGTGAACATGATTTGCCACAAAGTCTAAAAGTATTTTTATTCCATTTTTATGAGCTTCTGCCACCAATTCTTTCAATTCTGCGTCAGTGCCAAAACGGTTGTCTATTTTGCTCGAAGAAATAGGCCAGTATCCATGGTACCCGCTGTATTTCCTTTTTGGCTCAGGATATTCTACATAGCCAATTTCGGGATTTTGAACAATGGGGGAAATCCAAATTGTATTAATTCCTAAATCTTTAAAATAACCGTCCTTTATTTTTTTTGTGATACCTGCTAAATCTCCAC
>CAYHFJ010000414.1:0-1871 GCA_964355885.1 uncultured Flavobacteriales bacterium | reverse complement strand
AGATCGTATCAGGACTCACGAAACAAGATAAAATCAAGGGAAATCTGATCGATCCGAAAATGAAAACGGAAATAAAGAAATAGATCGTCCTTGATTAACAACTAAAAGAGGTAACTTAGTATAAAATATTTAACATCATGATAAGAACCATTTTTACCCTGGCATATTTGCTGCTCGTTGCTCTTTTTGCTTCGCTGCATGCACAGGAATTGTGGACATTGGAAAAATGCATCACCTATGCCCATGAAAACAACATTCAGATCAAGCAGAGTACGCTAAATACACAATATCAGCTGAATAATTTAAAGGAGAGAAAGAGTGCCAGATTACCCAATTTAAATGGTCAGGTTTCCCAGAATCAGAACTATGGAAGGTCCCTTACCTATTCGAATACGTATGAGAATGTCAACTCTGCTCAGACTGATTTTGGTTTAGGAACACAAGTGACCGTTTTTCAGGGAAATCAAATGACCAATTCAATCAAGAAAACAGAGTTTGACCTGAAGGCCAGCTTTGAAGATCTTGCCAAAGCCAAAGATGATCTCTCATTGAACATTGCTTCGACTTTTTTGGAAATACTTTTTGCAAAGGAACTGGTTAAGGTGTCGGAAGATCAAATTGCAATCACTAGTCAGCAGTTGAAACAATCGCAGGAGAAAGTTGCTGCCGGTAGTCTGGCAAGTGGAGCCCTTCTTGAGATTGAGGCTCAGGCAGCCAGAGAGGAGCTGAATCTCGTCGACGCTAAAAATCAGCTTCAGATGGCGAAATTGAAATTGGCTCAAATGCTTGAATTGGTTTTCTCAGAAAAATTTGACGTCGAAATCCCTTTGCTACCTGAGCTTAATTCACAATCATCAGTGACCAGCTCACTGGATATTTATCAGACCGCATTGAAACAAAGACCCGAAATCCGTGGGGCCGAGTACCGCTTCCAGAGTACGGAAATGCAACTGAAGATGGCACAAGGAGTATTCTATCCCACAGTCTCCTTTTATGCCAATTTTTACAACAACTACAACAATAAATACACTGATACAAAAGGAAACAAAATTAGTTTTGGCGATCAGTTTAGCAACAATCAGAGAAAGGGTTTGGGGCTGCAAATGAACATTCCGATCTTCAACCGTTTCATGACTAAATTGCAGGTTGACAACGCTAAAATTCAGGTACTGAATACCCAGCTCGAATTGGAAGGGACTAAAAAAGTTCTCAGGCAAGAAATTGAAACCGCCCAGACCACTGCTGTTACCTCTTTTAATCGTTATAAATCAACTGAAAAAGCTGTGACTTCCATGAAAGAAGCATTCCGCTATTCGGAGGAGAAATTCAATGTAGGAATGGTGAATGCCGTCGAATACAACACAGCCAAAACCAATTTGGTAAAAGCCTCATCCGATTTGCTTCGTGCTAAATACGAGTTTATTTTTAGATCAAAAATTCTGGATTTTTACAGGGGGATACCGATTACTCTATAGAAACCAATATGTCGTGCAAAGTGCGCAAAGACCGCAAAGGAAAATACTGATTTCTTTCTTTGCGGTCTTTGCGCACTTTGCACGACATCTCTTTTCGGAGTAGAGTACAATTCTGGCTATAAATCCAATGTCAACTGGTTATTTGATAACCTGAAGCTTTTCCTGTGGTGCTCAGTTATGCCAAGTCTTGAAATCGTTGCACGGTGTTTTTCGGTGGGATAACCCTTGTTTTGGTTCCAGCCATATTCAGGAAAACCTGAATGAATTTTCTGCATGTAATCGTCTCGGAAGGTTTTTGCCAGGACAGAGGCTGCCGCGATGGACATGTACCTGCCATCACCTTTTACGAAGCAGGTATGCGGGATATTTTCATAGGATTTGAACCTGTTTCCATCC
>CAYHFJ010000413.1:0-1874 GCA_964355885.1 uncultured Flavobacteriales bacterium | reverse complement strand
AATCTTTTTCGGCAGTATCAACACAACCGTACTGTGACTCCGAAATCAGCAGCACAGGCATCGTTCCTGCCATGGAATAATTGTGCACCGGATTCGGATCGGATGAAGTCTGTCCGTCACCAAACTGCCAGGTGTAATTGACAGCAGCGGCTGACTGCTGAAAAAAATTTACAACAGAGTCACATACATTATTCGTCCAAACAAATTCGGATACAGGCAACGGCGGAATATTTACAAGCGAAGTTACAGAATCGCCACAATTGTTGATATTAAAAGCATGTAACTGTATTAAAGCAATGCCGGCATTCTCAAACTGGTGCGATGTTGAGCTTGCTGTATCAACCGTTCCATCAGAAAACTCCCAGAAATATTGCGAGGCATTGAGGGAAGTATTCAAAACAGAGATTACCATACTGCATGTATCAAGGAGAAGGTTAAATGCTGCTGTTGGATTGGGAATGATATTTACGGTTTGGGTAAGTTCACTGGTACAAGATGTAGTTAATGATGCAGCTGTAAGGGTGACCTGATACTGACCGAATCCTGCAAATGCATGAGTTGGATTATTAATCGAATAGGTGCTCCCGTCACTCATGCTCCAGGTAACAGTTCCTGAATTAATGGATTCGTCAGTAAAGTAAAACAGTGAATCACAGTTTGGATTCTGGAATGTAAAATTGGCCAATGGCAATGGTAAAAGATTAATATTATATACAGAGGTATCAAAACACAATCCTGAATTAGAAGTAAATAATGTGGTTTGGTAAGATCCATCTGTTGCATACTGATGGACAGGATTGAATTGTGAGCTTGTAAACTGATCACCGAAATTCCATGTATATCCATCAGCATATTGAGAATTATTCTGAAAGCTCACGGACAAATTACAAGTATCAATAGTTATTAGAAAATTGCTTATGGGATTTTGAAATATGTTCAATACTCTGGTAAGCGTATCAGCACAGCCATATTGACTCATTGCAATGATCATTGCTGTCTGACTTCCTGTTGAATGGAAGATATGAACGGGGCTTGCGGCGGTATCAGAACCGCCATCACTAAAGGTCCATGACAGAAACGCTGCATTCAGTGACTGATTATAAAAGTGAGCCACAGAATCGCAGGTGTCGATCTGGAATGTAAATCCTGCAAGCGGAAGTGGTGGTAAATTAATGTTTACAGAAGACGTATCTGCGCAACCTCCTGCAGATTGACAGATGAGGTCTACAGCATAATTCCCATCGATTGCGTATTGGTGCACGGGGTCCTGTTGGTTGCTTGATCCCTGATCACCAAAAGACCATGAATATCCGGTAGCTGATTGAGAAGTATTCTGAAAAGCAACAATCAGGTTGCAGGTATCAATTAAAGGAATGAAGTTGCTGACAGGGTTTTGAAAGATGGTGATAGTTTGTGTAACTGTATCTTCACATCCGGTAATTCCAGACGCCGTCAGCATGATGGTATAATTTCCAGCCACAGCATAAATATGTTGCGGGTTGGTAGATGTGCCTGTTGTTCCATCTCCGAAATCCCATACATATCCTAAAGCATTTACGGATGAATTTATAAATGAGACCTGGCTGCCTGCACAAAACTGCGTTGCCACCTGGAAGTCAGCCTGTGTTTGAACCAGGTTTGAAATGATATAATCTGGCTTGGCGAGTATAAGCGTGTCACCACAGGCAACCATCCTCAGGGTTACATCAAAAGTATCAGAGGTCTGATACTGATGTGTAGGAAATTCGGAGTTTGAAAAAGTACCATCACCGAAATCCCATTCCCACCATGTACCCAGACATGAAGAGTCACGAAAAACAAATTCATTGCAATTTGCGGTTGCATGTCCTTCAAACCAGATAAACTGCGGCGTG
>CAYHFJ010000412.1:0-1876 GCA_964355885.1 uncultured Flavobacteriales bacterium | reverse complement strand
GGCAGATTTTTCTCAGCAGCCGCCAGCATCCATGAATTTTTAGGATCGATCTCATAATACTGTTTAAGATCGCCGCTTAAAAGCATCTTATACATATACTCATGCGGTAACCAGCGTTCCCCTTTATCATCTGCTTCTTTCCAGATGCGGTATATATGCTTTTGAAGCCTGCGGAAAGCTTCCTCTTCGGGGATACAAGTATCCGTAACGCGGTTATAGTGGTTTTCAAGGAGATCCCATTCATCCTGCGGGCTCAGATCACGGTAATGAGGCACCCGCTTATAATGAGAGTGGGCAACAAGATTCATGATATCTTCTTCAAGGTTTGCGCCGGTACACGAAATGATAGAAACTTTATCCTGCCTGATCATCTCTGCCAGAGAAATACCTAGCTCAGCCGTACTCATCGCACCGGCAAGGGTGATCATCATTTTGCCGCCTTCATCCAGATGCTTTTCATATCCTTTGGCCGCATCCATCAATGCAGCAGCATTAAAATGGAGATAATTTTTTTCAATAAATTGCGATACCGGGCCTCTGCTACTCATAGTCAAAATTTTAAACCGCAAAAATAGGTATTTTGGGAGAAAGGAGGAAGTCTGAAAGTCCGAAAGACGGGAAAGATGGAAAGACTGAACAATTTAAGGTTACCGAATTCTCTTTGTTTTATACCACTCGCACCACCCCTCGACGTCATTTCGACCCTGAAGGGTTTGGCCAATAGGTTGGCGGGGAGAAATCTCACTGATAGGAGCAGTGCCAATCATTGGTTTCTGCAAAAAGAACCATGCTTGAAAGTTTTGCAGGTGTACGTCAGTGATTGCAAATGCGTTAGCTTTTCAATTCTCATCAGTCAATATTTTTTACTTCAATAAATTTTTTATCTGTAAAATTCAAAGCATATAAATGTCCTAAACTTTCTCTGTGTTTGTAAACACAACCACCATCAAGGTTGATAGGGCTTTCAAACTTTTGTGAAAGGATAAATGTATATGGTCTCGGAGTGTGTCCATGAATTAAAATTCTTCCATTCAAGAAATCATAATCAATAGGATAATCTCTGATCCACAACATTGCATCTTTATCTTTCAATGGTTTCGGAATTGCAAAATTCAAACCGGCATGAACCAAAATAAATTTCTTTGTTTGAATAAAATACTTTGTCCGCTTAAAGAAATTAAGATAAGCAGGTTCGAGTTCCTTTACAGTATTAATCCTGAAACTATTTAATGTTGCTTCACCTCCGTTGTTCATCCATGACTCAAACTTTTGTTCGCTTTCCGTTGACTGCAAAAGCATTTGTTCGTGGTTGCCTCTTAATGTGTGAACCTGATAATTTTCCTTTCTTAACTTCAAAATGAAATCAATTACGCCTTTGCTGTCATTACCTCTGTCAATGTAATCGCCTATACAATAGAGTTTGTCTGACTTTCTTAGTTGAATTTCTTCGGTAACTAATTTTCTGAAAGTTTTACTGCATCCGTGAATATCACCTATGATGAAAGTTCTTTGCATTAGAAAAGTTTGTTTTTGTATTATATTTTGCCAATGCGAATTGTGATAACTCATGGATGTTTACTCATAGTTTAAGGAAGAACATATTTTTATATATTTCTTCATTTCCAATCGAACAACCCTTATTCAGCACTTATCATCTGTATGAGTCCTTTAATAAAGCCATAGGCAAAAGCAAATGCCTGGTCATCACTTCCTGGGGCAGGATGATGTGGAACATGATCAGGCATAACCATATACGGATATCCAACATCCCTTAATGCTTTTATAACCTGAACGAAATCCATGTCCCCGTTATCCGGATAGACTTCCTGAAAATTATCCCATCCGCCCTTAATGTTGCGCAAATGAATGTTGAAAA
>CAYHFJ010000411.1:0-1878 GCA_964355885.1 uncultured Flavobacteriales bacterium | reverse complement strand
ACTGTATCAATGCTTGTTTCAAGTTGCTTAGGAGGAGCCGGAACAACAGGCCTTTCTTGTTTTGGTGATGGTATCAGTGTTTGTTTCACGGAATCTTTCAGATATTCCCAAAGGATAATTGATTTGTCTAAGCTACCTGTGAAAAGTATCTTTTCATCCTTGCCAAATGCAGAACAAACAACTTTAGACTGATGACCGAATAGTTCCTGTTTGATTACTTTGGTAAAGGGATTCCACACTCTTGTCCAGTTGCCGATGTTACCACTAACCATCAGCGAGCCATCTTCGGAAAAATTCATTTGTGAAGGCGTACCTGCTTTAAACCAATGTACAGGTTGAACAGCGAGTTGGCCAAACCGATACGGCCAGAAGCGAATGATACCATCATTGCTCCAGCTGGCCAGAAGTGTGTCACCCAGAAGAGTGAGATATTCAATAGATGAAGTACCAGCAGTTATTTCCTGCCGAAGCTGATCAGAACGGGTATTGATTACTTTCAATTGATTGCCGGTGGCAAGAATCAGTGAGTTTCTGTCTGTAGTGATTACGGCTGCACGCAAGCTGTCTTTATACTCAGCGATCATCATCACAGTCTGTGTTAAATCAGAACGTGTTTTGTATAACCGATTCTTGCTATTGAAATAAATAAATCCATCCGCTATAGAAAATAAAACAAAACGAATGCCATTGTAATCCGGTGAATAAATACCCTGGATGATTTTATCTTTTTCAAAATCATAAATTTTTATCTCCCCATCTACGGTGGAGGAGATCATCAGTTTTCCGGTGGAATTAAATTTAATTGTGTTAATCGCATTGCCATGCGCGGGTAAAGTCTTAATAAGGGAAGCATCTGTCAGATTTCTCAGATATAGATTTCCTTTTTCATCTCCGCACACAAGCAGGTTTGTGTTTTTGTTGACAGCTATCGCGGAAATTCCTGCAACCGCTTCTGTAAAACTATTTTGTTGAACATAAGCCTGACCAACTACCGCTTGTGTGGAAATGACAATGAAAACGAAAGGAAGGAATTTATGAATGTAACTTCTTAGATGCATAATTTCCCCAAATGTAAGCATCAAGCAGTACGGCATTACATACTTCCGGGACATTATTCAACAAGGATGCTGACAAAAAAATTTTTAGTGGAGTAACCGAACCATCCATTTAGCGATGAAAAAACCTCCGGCGGCAAGGAATAAACCAAGTAAAGTACTGGAAAGGATATAAGCCACCGCGTAAGTAATGTGAGATTGTCTGATAAGCTGGAGTGATTCGAGTGAGAAGGAAGAAAAAGTGGTAAATCCACCCAATAAACCAATGAATAAAAAAGTACGTAATCCCGGATTCAACAAGTCAGATTCATTAAATCCTGCAAGTATTCCAATAAGCAGAGAACCTGAAAGATTTACGGCTAGCGTTCCCCAGGGAAAAATGGGCTGTCGAAAATAGTCAACAGTAAAGCTAACCAATACAAATCGCAGGATGGTACCGAGAGCCCCACCGGCTGCCAGGATCAGATAATTCATTTCATTAAAGTTGAGACTGTAAAAATAGAAAAAAACGCCGGATGGGCATTATCCTTCACCAATCAAAAACAACTCTGTGAACTTTGTGTTTTTCAACTTTGTGCCCTCTGTGGTTAAATCGGAACGGTTGTTTTTTTTTACCACAAAGGGCACAAAGAAAAAATGCACAAAGGGCACAGAGAATTGAGATATCATCATTCGCCAATCAAAAAACTTCAGCAATCAAAAATCGTTAATCGATATTCGTTAATCAAAAAACCTCAAAAACAACTCTGTGATCTCTGTGCTTTTCAACTTTGTGCCCTCGTATGTTTGAACCTTGACTGTTTATAAGTCTTAGAGAAGTTCA
>CAYHFJ010000410.1:0-1880 GCA_964355885.1 uncultured Flavobacteriales bacterium | reverse complement strand
CCTGGAATTACTTTGACCAAATCAGGCTTAAAGAGTCCTGGTATGAGGGGATCTGGGTTATTCCAGTTCCAGAATTGTATTTTGTGTAGTTCCACTGATAACAAATATTATTTTTTATAACCTGGAGAAAATTGAAAAATGGCTAAAAAGAAATTAGTTACTGTTCATGGTATTCGCCCTGATTTGATTCGGATGAGTTTGATTTTGAAAAAATTCCACGAAGCAAAAGAGTATGACATTATCTTTGTGTGGTCTGGGCAGCATTATTCTGATAATTTAAAAGATATTTTTTTTCGCGAATTAGATGTTCCGCGCCCTGACATTGAACTTGGTGCTGGTGGCGATACAGATGCCCAAACCGTCTCGTCCATCATCACCAAACTAACCCCGGTTTTACAGGAAATACAACCCGAGGCTGTCTGTTTCTTGGGAGATACGAATACCGTAATGGGTTGTCTTGCGGCTGCCATGCAGAATATCCCAATTGTACATGTGGAAGGGTGTATGCGTTCCTATGACTGGCGTATGCCGGAAGAGAAATATCGCACGACCATAGATCATTTGTCTGATGTCATTTATACATATTTCGACGAGTATAAGCAGCAGGGAGTTGCTGAGGGGTTGAATCCCAATAATATTGTGGTCATACAAAATCTGATTGTAGATGTCCTCCAAGAATATTATTTTAAACGCAAGTCTACATATGATGATATGGCTACCCAATCTTTTTTCCAGGAACATTCTATTGAAAAAGGGGAATATTATTTGATGACTTGTCATAGAAGGGAAAATGTCCATAACTGTTCCTCTTTTGAGAACATCTTAAAGTTGATGGCCGCTACTGATCGAAAAATATATTTCCCTGCCAGTTATCGTACTCAAAAAGTGCTAAAAGAATACGGGTTGAAAGTGCCCGCAAATGCGATTATGGTGGATCCTATTGGATACAATGAGATGCTAGCTCTTATGGTCAATTCGCGAGGTGTTATTACAGATTCTGGCTCAGTTGTAGAAGAAACCGCAGTGTTGAATATCCCGGCAATTCAGATGCGCAAGGCAACAGAACGACCCCAGGTGTATGATTGTGGATCCAGTGTCAAGTTCGACCCAGCAATGCCCGAAAAATACCCATTTGATTCGGTTTATCATAAATTCGAGAATTTGCATGGAAAAACATGGGAGCATAATTTGGGAGATGGCAACTCATCCCAAAGAGTTGTTGATGATTTATTTCAACGGTTACATGATAATACACTCATGGGACATCGTCGGGAAAATTACCATTTGGATACCAGACGAAGTTATATTGAGGATGGCTTATAACTGGGTTGATGAAAAAGTGCTCTAAACAATCGGTTTTTCGAATGTAATTGAAGTTTTTTTTACAAGCGAAAATGAGCTTACTTTAATAACGAAAATGTGTCCACATTGACAGTTTCGACATTAAAAAATTAATTTTGAAAAGTGAGCCCATTTTAATAACTAATATGAGCCCACTTTTTCTAAATGAAGTGAGGAGATAAGATCCAATCGCTCAACATAGGATAGAGCAACGCTGAGGAGCGACTCGAGCGTCGTTGGGCGGCTAGCAGGGCAGGATGGTCCTTTTTGTTTCCTGCCTGCTGGTAGCTCAGAAGCGATAAACCTGCTCGAATTCAAGCAAGAAGATACGCAGATCGAAGACCAGTCAATAAAATGCATTGAGCATGCTGACCCTGGGAACGCAGACGAAACCGGTAAGACTTGCCGAGCAGTTCGATAGTATGAGCATGATGTGTCAAACGATCAAGCAAGGCGGCGGTCAAACGTTCATCGCCAAAGATCTGAACTCAATCAGCGAACTCGAGGTTGGGAGTAATGATCAAAGCGAGATGTTCGTA
>CAYHFJ010000409.1:0-1897 GCA_964355885.1 uncultured Flavobacteriales bacterium | reverse complement strand
AGAATATTAAAAAGAGGGCTTTCATTTTGCCTCATGTGTATGGGACTTTGGAGACAAAGACTTCTGTTTCCATTTCATATGTTCGTTTGCCGGAGGACTGGGTTGAAACTTCCGTTGATGCTCCACTGATCCAGGTAAGCAACAAAATTGGATTTCCCGGAGGTTTTACCCTTGAAAGTAGCTTTCAATCTATTTATATAGCAAATCAATTCCGTTTTGGACCCCGATGGAATGTTGAATTTGGAAAATTCTCATGTGCCGCCGGTATTGATGCAGGTTTACTATTTGGAAGGATGGACATTTCGGGATTTAATAATAAAGCACGTGGTTGGATGATGTATCCTGTTGTTTCCTTTGGTTTTCGAACAACTGAGTTGGCATTTACACTTTCTGCTGAAAAAAGTACGATTCAGTCACTCACATTGTCATCTGGTAGTGCAGAAACGTCAGATTTCAAAAATTTTAAATCAGGACAAACCATCTCAATCTTTATGGAACAAAGACTTTGGCGCAACCATGTGATGATTCTTGGATTGGTGAATAATTTTCAAAAATTCTACTTCCCAGCCTGGCCTGCATTTTCCGCCTTTAACAAACGATATTATATTCCACAAATGTATTTGGGACTGGTTTTATGAGGAACAATTTTAAAAATTTCCAATGGCAGTCGTTATTGACATCTTTTTTCATCTTGCTCTTGTCGTGCGAAAAGCAAGTTGATTTTACATTGCCAGTTCCGGCATTTGCAGGTCAATCGGGATTATTGAATAGTGTTGAATTATCCGATTCAACAAAATACGCTTTGGAGGGGATTTATAAAGTCACCCAAGGATCTGATATGTTTGGTGACACACTAGTACTGAAACAAACTGGAGATAAAATATCACTCTTTGGATCTAAAAATGGTTGCTATTTTATCCTTGATGCCGGGAGTAAAAATGATCAGATTATTTTAGAGGGATATTGGAGATTGGCACTCAACGATAGAACAGGCCTGATCCGCTTCACGATAGAAAGTGCAAACAAATTGATTGATGGCAAAACTGATGTTAGCAGTATAATTGCCTCAGGAGAATACGGCAATGGGGAATCCTTACCTGAGAATTCATTTTCCATTGAGCTAATTAAAAAATTCAGTTCCAGGCTGCGATCTGATCCTTTTATCATCGGAGCTCACAGAGCCGGAGGCAGAACTTCAGATCTATTGCCTGCTTCAGAAAACAGTGTTGCCATGATAAAATATACCGGATACTTTGGATCAACTGGTATAGAAATAGATGTGGCATTAACAAAGGATAAGATCCCTGTACTATATCATGACGATGATTTAAATATGCGCTTAATACAAAAAGGGCCACTATTTGGATCAATACATGATTACACCTTTGCTCAATTGCGATCGATGGTCAAACTCATTCATGGTGAAGACATTCCAACGCTTGAGGAAGCATTTGCAGCAACTTTAAATGACACCAAACTTAAGTATGTGTGGATGGATGTTAAAGATGCTGAATCGATACCAATCATCATACAGTTACAGAGAAAATACCTGGATTTGGCACAAAAAAATGGACGGGATCTTCATATTTTAATTGGAGTTCCTTCCGAAGAGGTTTATACTTCCTTGATTTCAGAAAGGGATTTCCAAAACGTTCCTTCCTTGTGTGAATTGTCAACAGATAAAGTAAGTGCCCTAAATGCTCAGGCATGGGCTTTCAGATGGACCATGGGACTTCAGGAAGAAGAGGTTGTCAAGATGCATGAACAGGGTCGGAAATGTCTGGTATGGACACTCGATGTCCCTAAATTCACTGAGATTTATACTTCATTCGGGGGAGCAGATGTTGCACTAAATCCCACCTTCGTGGGATAGCTAATCTGATTAAATATAGTTAAA
>CAYHFJ010000408.1:0-1935 GCA_964355885.1 uncultured Flavobacteriales bacterium | reverse complement strand
AAGTGGGCACTTATGGCAAGGCAGATTTGCGTCGTATTATCTATATGATGATGCTCATTTTTGGATAGTTGCAAAATACATAGAGAGAAACCCTCTAAAAGCAAATATGGTTAAAGAAATCGCAAACTATGAGTTCCAATCATTTTTCCAATGGAAATATAAACACAATTATTACGCATTGTTAGAAAACTCTAAAATCTTTGACATGACTCTTGGTGAGTATGAAGAGTACATCAAAACCGAACTTGAAGTCAATGCACTTGATACTGTTTATGTCTCACCTGAGATAGTTTTTCGTGATGGAGAGATGAGAGTACTCAAAAAAAGACTCGAAACATTTTTTGAGCAAGACAAAGATATAAACAGAAACCAAAACATCAAAAAAGCCTTTGAATATGGATATACGAAAACTGAGATAGCAAACTTTTTAAATCTGAGCACAAAAAAAATCTCTAATATAGTAAAGACAGACAACATGTAATTTTAGATAGAATTATACAGTAAGGTTAAGGTTTTACTTTTAATTAAAAATAGATTTACAAGGGCAAATCAGATGAGAATTTCAAAAAGTGATATTTTTTTTATACAAGATGTATTTCAGAAAGTATTTAAAAAAGGGGAAGTTTATCTTTTTGGAAGTCGGGTTGATGATACGCAAAAAGGTGGAGATATAGATCTATTTATCATTACTGAAAATATGTATAATACACTTGAGAAAAAATTAGACTTTTTAATATTACTAAAACAAAAGATTGGTGATCAGAAGATAGATCTGATGTGCATCGAACATCGCTTTAAAAATCAGAAATTCACTCACGAAGAGTCCGGAGGGTGGCATCGCGGCCGAGCTGATAAATCCCAGCAACAGCACCATGGCTCCTGTTGGATTGTATTTAAAATAATTTCCAATATGGTTGATGCTCTTGCTTTGAAATACCCTGTAAAGCTGGTTGTACTGAAAGAAAAGACTGGATTTAACAAAGGCATGCAGGACAATGTGCAGGATGGCAGCATAATAGCCGATTCCTCCGGCAGCAATACCAAGCATCACAATTCCCATGTGTTCGATACCTGAATAGGCAAACATCCGCTTGATATTCTTCACTTTAAGCATGTAGACAGTGGCTACGAAGAGCGACAGGAAGGCTGCTGTGCCTGTCACGACCTGTGCCCAATGTAACAAAGGTGTATTTGCCACAACAATGTAGAATCGGAAAATACCGACAAAGCCGAGGTTCATCAATACACTTGCCATCAATGCGCCTGCAGGAGCCGGTGCGGTATCCTTGGCGTCAATGCCAGCCGTGAACATCGGAACAAGTCCCAGTTTGGCGGTAAATCCGGTGAAAATGAAGAGGAAAGCCATTTGAAGCCAGACCGGATTCAGTTCCTTGCTTTTGGCCAGCAGATTGCTGAATGAAAGGTCGTCGGAACCGGCATTTTGCAGAGAGAGGCTCAAAAACAGAATCCCGATGAAGATGAATGTGATGCTGATGGCACAAATGAAAACATATTTCCAGGTTCCCTCAAGCGCTAGTTTGTTTCGGTGATGATAGATCAATGCAGATGCACTCAAAGTGGTGATCTCCGTGAAAATCCAGGTTACTGCAATGTGGTTGGAAAGGTAACCGGCACTGATGGCCGTGATCAAAAGGATCAGTGAAGCCAGGTAGATCGATCTGGACCGCGGGGGTTCGAAGTGGTTCTCAATGTAAATATAACTGTGAAGGGCTGCAGGAACCGCGATGATACTCAGCGTGATCAGGAGTAGGAGACCCAGAGAATCGAAGTTGAAATAGACAGAATCGGTATGGCCGTAAAGGGAGATGGCTTGTGAAGTAAACCAGATCTGCCAAACAAGGAACAGGGCAAGCAGGGAATAGACAACATGTTTGTTCCTGATGAAAAAGAGGCTCAAAACAATCGCGACAGATC
>CAYHFJ010000407.1:0-1940 GCA_964355885.1 uncultured Flavobacteriales bacterium | reverse complement strand
ATGGAACCCTTGTTCCAGTTGGATATTGGTAAACCCGGCAGTTCGTTTGCATTCGAAATAGCGCGAAAAATTGGACTTCCTGAGAGCATTCTTCTGGATGCCACCGAAAAAATCGGAAAAGACCACATCAATTTCGACAAACATTTGCGCGATATTGTCCGTGACAAACGATATTGGGAAACGAAACGGGAGAAAATCAGGAAAGTCGAGAAATCGCTGGATGAACTGGCAGATAAATACCAAACAGATTTGTCGCAATTAGACAAACAGCGCAAGGAAATATTACTGAAAGCACGCCAGGAAGCTGATCAGATTCTCTCTGAAGCCAACCGGCGGATTGAAAAAACAATTTTCGAAATACGTGAAAGTCAGGCCGATAAAGAAAAAACAAAACAAATTCGGGCCAGACTGGTTGAATTCAAACAGGAAGTGGAGGATTCGGCATCCAATCAGGATGATTTGATTAACCAGAAAATCCTGAAACTGAAGGAAAAGGAATTGCAGCGAAATGAGAAACGGACAGAAAGAAAACCAGTTGTTGAAAAAGAAAAGCTTGTTACTGAAGATGAATGGAAACCCGGTGACAGGGTTCTGATAATTGGGAACCAAAGTATTGGTGAAATTCTGGAATTGAATGAGAAAAATGTGGTCGTTGCTTTCGGACAGTTACGGACTTCAGTCAGTCGTGAGAAATTGCAGCGAATTACAAATAACGAGGCTAAGAAAATACAGAAAACCTACAATCAGACTTTGCCCAACATCAATAAAGGTTTGAGTGAAAAACGGCTGACTTTCAAAACTGAAATTGATGTTCGCGGACAACGTACAGAGGAAGCCATTCAGATCATCCAGTCTTTCATCGATGATGCCATTATGCTTGATTTCAGTGAATTGCGTATTCTTCACGGAAAGGGAAATGGTATTCTGAAAGAAATGATCCGGAATTACCTGAAATCGGAACCTGCGGTAAAATCTTGTCGCGATGAACATGTGCAGTTTGGTGGTGCCGGAATTACTGTGGTTGAAATTGGGTAGAGAAGCCTCCCCCAAACCCCCTCCAAAAGAGGGGGCTTAAAGAAAGCCACTGGGTTCAGCCCTGAAAGGAAAGCCCCCTTCCCAATTTCCTGCCTTCAGCAGGAACTCCGCTTGGGGAAAGCTTTTGAAACGGGATTTCGCCAAGTTTCAGCCCTGATAAGGGCGGCATATAATAGCCCGGGGCAACGCCCCGGGTAAGGAAATAAGGTAAATATCCGTCCGTGAATAAATGTATTTCAAAACAAAGGCCTCTTTTCGGACGGAATGGATATCAGATCCAAAAAAGAGGTAAATAGGTTTAATTTTTTACATGAATATATCGTATTTAAAATTGACATACAGATGATTAACGAAAAATTGGATGCCGAGCTTATTGAGGTTCTGAAAGAAAACGGCTTTACCGAATCAACCGAATTAGAGCAAATTTGCATCCCTAAAATTAAAAGTGGTCACGACTTATTATGCCTTGCCCCAAATGATAGCGGTAAAACCACGACCATTGTGGTGAGTGTGCTTCAACGCCTGAAATCTTCACTGAATGATGTTCCAAGGGCCGTGATTGTTGTTCTGGACAAGGATCGTGCAACTGCTATGAAAGATGAATTTACCCGCCTGGGTGAATACACCGATTTGCGTGTTCATCTGGCTTGTGACGATGGAAAGATTGATGTTCAGAAAGATCAGATTTACATGGGGTCGGATGTGGTGATCGGAACAGCCAAACGTCTGAATAAGATCTATTCCTTGTACGCACTGAACCTGAGCGGCGTGAAAATATTTGCCATTGATGATGCCGACAGTGTGGTTAAAATTATGAATTACCTGCAAATCGACCGACTTTCTGAAAGTATGCCAAAGGCACAACGGGTGGTTTTTGCAACCCAAATGACCGAATGGCTGGATCG
>CAYHFJ010000406.1:0-1941 GCA_964355885.1 uncultured Flavobacteriales bacterium | reverse complement strand
CAGCAAGGTTGGAGAATCCTGTTTAGCAATAACCATGTCGCCGATCTGAACATCTTCAGAGAAAAAAGTACCGGCAGCTGTAATTACATACGCCCAGCCATTTTTAATACCTCCTATTGGAGTTGCATCCAGCATAGGAGTATTCGTTGCTGCGTCATAACCTCCTTTGTTGACCAAACCGCCAGCGATGGAAGAATTGATACCGGCAATAAGCCCACTGATCTTACTGGCAGACCACAACTCAGTTAAAGATGTTCCTGCATCATTGATAATACGGTGGATGGTAGCATCAGCAATATGGCTGTCAATAACTGTGTGCGCATTTGTACCAATGCCTGAAAGTTCAGAGTGAGCCATTTGCTCAAACTGAGCCGTGGTAGCACTTTTTGCTTTTAGCACCTGCCCAGCTGTCAGACCGCTTACGGTATGCTCTGCACCAAGTCCTGAAGTTGTTGCAATTACGTGAGGCGTAGGAGTGCGGGCATTGGTTAGACGCGTATCCTGATCGTCAATAATTGTTAGCCAGATTGTGCCATTATAGTACCTTGCTTTATTCAAGGTAGTGTCATAATACACAATACCTGCAACCGGACTGGATGGTGCAGCAGCAAGGTTTTCCAGTCTTGCCTGCAGAAGCTGATTTTTGTTTAAGTCGATATCGACTAAGAATGATTTTTTTGCCATGGTTGTTTTAATTTAAATCAGCATATCCGGCAAAGGCAGCTGAAAAGGTTATTGTTAAATTATTCTGATCAATATGTTGCACCTCTCCTTCATGCTCAGTGCCTGATGTGTCAATTACAGTTACAGACGGGTATTTATTTAAATTGTGCGAAACGTTCCAAAGTGTATCCGGCAGGTTCTGGGTGTGGCGGTAATACTTATCAGGTAGAACTGTTCCCGGAGAAATGGATTCGCCAAGGCAAATCACTTTCTTAACATTCCCGTTCACTTTCAAACCATAATACAATCCATCTGCCCGGTTGTATCCCATATTTGCGGCTGCCAGTTCCAATTGATTCACAGTTGGAACTTTGCCCTCCTGGTTGGACAACCAAATTTCTCTCATCCCTGCTCGATAACTTCATTATACGCATATTCATATTCCAGATCAGCACTGTACTGGAATTCTCCATCGTGCACCACCGGCAATGTAATATCCCGGAAAACGATAGGATGTAGATTGTCATGGATTAGCTCATACGCTTCAGTAGAATCCAGCAAATCCGAAAGCCATTGCATTTGTGCCGTTGTTAGAAAGCCGGTGTTAACTTTTACCACATCACTTTTTACGGTTTTCCAGGTTATTTTATCCGGCAAGGATTGCCCATCTGTAGCAACGGATTCAGGTTTTATAGCATTTTCCTGTTGACTGATGCCGGTGCAAAGCAATACTTCTAATAATCCAAAAGGGTTTTTAATATACAGATACCTTGGATTTTGATGCCAGGAAGTATCTAGTGTGTAACTGTATATTTTACTTATAAGTGAAGATCCTGTTTTAATGCAGATGGAGTATCCAGCAATGGTTTTATCCGGATATGCCTGAGCCATGATAAGCGAAATACCTAACTGGGTATATCCGGTTGGGAAGTAGACCAATTTCATGTAAGCTGCATATATAGTGCAAATGGCTCCGCAATCAACACTTGTTCCATCCGTAAATGAAATACTCAGATTCTGCTTCAGAGGAATAACAGACTGACTATGTACTTGCAGGAAATTGATAAACTCTTTTTGTTCCGGCAGCACTTTTTTCGGCTCATTATCCGGCCACCAGCTGAGGCAAGATTTACTGCTTTTCAGGAAAGCAAGTAAATGGTTGTAAGATGCATAAAAGGATTTGCGCCGCGATTTAGGTATGCAACCATCAAGCAGAAAATATAAATCAGTTTCTAGTTCAGGCATTGTGACAACTGGATCGCCAACCTGCTCCTGAAA
>CAYHFJ010000405.1:0-1951 GCA_964355885.1 uncultured Flavobacteriales bacterium | reverse complement strand
TTGTATAGGTTGATGCAACAATTACTGCTCCCATATCATAAAATATTTTCCAAAATTCCCTGAAGTTTGTCCAGTTTGGCGGACCTTCTACTACTAGGCGGAAACGTTCTTCTTTTAATTCGCCTTCAGGAGTAATAGGAGGTAAATTCAAACGAATACGTTCTGAAACTTCGTTGTATAATTCCTGATAATATTCTAAAGCAATTTCAGTTCCGCGGAATGCCGTATTCATCGGCCCCATATAATATACGCCAGCAAAATAGGCATCAATAGGAGAGGGTTTGTGTTTTGCTGATTCCAAAACTTTTACCCATAATTCTTCCGATTTTGCTGAGTTCTCAAGCATTTTTGAAAGACGAGTATAGTCCAGTTTTTTTCCCGCAACTTTTTCCATTTTCGGAATCACCTCTTCTTTCATTTGTCTCACCATATATTCTACTTGCTCATCAGTAATTTTTCCGTCTTCCTGATAAGGAGTATGAAGCATGGCAATCTCTACACCCGGGTAAAGACGTTCAAGATTTTCAAACCATTTCATAAATGTAAAACAGCCGGTATAGCTTAGTAGTAATAGATCAGGAGGAGGAAGCTTTTCTCCCGTTGGCCCGATATTTCCGTTTAACATCATTCCGATGTCACATTTTACATAGGTGCAAACGTCCTCTGAGAAACCTACTTTTTCTGCATCTTTAATATACGAACCTGACTTCTTTCGCATACCTGATTGCAGTGCGTTAATTTCAGGATATACCGGAAGCATATCTAAGGCAAGAATTAATTCTGTTACGTTGCCGGGAACGAATGTATATACTACTTTTTTCCCGGTCTCTTTGGCAGTACTAAGTTCAGTGAAGAGATTTGCAAGCATCTCTTTCTGAATGATCATACTTCTTTCCTTTGAGGCATTTTTTGGATCAGTCATTGTCTTTATGTTTTTCCGGATTTATTTATGCCCAGAGTTTAATGGAATCAGAAAAAGTTCCTGCTTGTTCTTTAATAACTTTAAATTGACCTGTGTTTTCGTGAAACTGAAAATTAATGTGTGGTATTCCTGCATCATCACATGCTTTTTGCAAATCTGGACGATCAAGAAGAGCTGGATCACAAAAACTCGCCGCAGCGAAGATTACACCATCTGCATTTCTGCTTTTAACCTGCTGTGCTAGTCTAGCACCTTTTGGATTTCCTACATCATACACTGCCGATGAGGGTGCACTTTTAGTTAGAAAAGCATCAACAATTTCATTCAAAGGATCATTCGTTGTTGTATTAATATCGCCTTGTACCCAGCGTGAGCCAAGCATAAAATCGTCATCAACTATATAGCATCCGGCAAGCTCAACCGATTTAATTAATCCCATTGGTGGTTGTTCACAAAAAGAGCCCGAAATTACCACGCGAATATTATCCATCGGAGTCCCCGCTTCTTCTTGTAATAATTGCAACACTTCTTCCAGAATAATATTATGTTCTTCAACCGGAATAGTTAGCCCTGCCCGAAGAATATGATACGTGTCAAAGGCAGAAAGTCGCCATGGAAATTCTTGTCGAATAGAATATATTTGTTCAATCATTTTCCTGTTGTGATTGTAAAGAGCAATCGAATGATTGAGTTTTTCAGTTGAGATTTTTTGTCCGTTTAATTGATATATATCTTGTAAAATGGTCTCAAGTAAATCGCGATAAAATGTTCCTCCGATTTGTTTTTCAAAATTCTGCGGATAATCAAAGTAGCGTGTGAATTTTCCTTTCTTTACAAGTTTAAACATTCCAGAAAGATTGCGAACGCAGTCGCAGATTGATGGAAATAAGAAACCATCGAAGTGTTCAAGGCTATGATCAAGGGCCATTTCAATTACTCCTCTTGGCAAATGACAGATGTACGATTGATAGTATGCGTCGCCTTTTATAATTTGTTTTCGATCGCCTGTCCCCATAATTCCTACAGGTA
>CAYHFJ010000404.1:0-1952 GCA_964355885.1 uncultured Flavobacteriales bacterium | reverse complement strand
CCTCGGCTCTCCGCTATCCGTCATTAAGACTTAATACCGGATATAACCTCAACCGTGTTCAGAGCGACGCCGGTTTGACGCTTTTTAATCAGAATTCCGGCCCTTTTGCGGGAATGACCTTGCAAATTCCATTATACAATGGCAATGCATATAAAATCCAGAAAGACGTCGCAGAATTTAACCTCAAAAATGCACGGCTTCAGCAGGAGAACTTGCTGAACCTCCTAACCGCGGACGCTGTCAAGACTTTTGAATCCTATAAAACTTCCTTGCAGCAGTTAGAATCACAGAAGGCAACCATTGAATTTTCACGGAAGCTTATTTATGTTGTGATGCAGCGTTTTCAAGTCAATCAGGCGACCATCCTTGATGTCAAGACGGCACAGTCGAGCTATGAACTCACCGGATACCAACTGGTAAATCTCAAGTTTGCGGCAAAAATGGCTGAAATAGAATTGAAGAGACTTATGTATCAGCTAGGGAACTAGAATTTTACAGATTGGAATAACTGGTTGCATCTTTCTCCAATTTAACACTTGGCCAGCCATTGATGCTCAGCCGGGAGTAATCCATCAGGGTTCCTGCAATAGAAACCGAATCAAATCGTGCAACCGGAATTTCAAGATGGGACCTGATTAATCTTACATTTATCTGTTTAAAACGGATTAAACTTCTGAACACAATTTTGGAACTGTCCGCTTCCAGGGTCAGCATTCTTGGTTTTTTAGTGCTATGATCAAAATCCCCGGTTAACCTGGCATTCCTAAGTTTTAAATGAAGTGTATCAGACAGCAAATAACCCAGGTTAATATTCGACTTCTCCATCCCCACAATGCTATTAATACGGGTACAATAAAAACTGTCGTTTCGATGTTCCTTATCGCCTGATGAAGAAAAGACAAACAACGTATCATTTTGCACTTTATACGAAGGGGAACTATAAAGCTCATTGTCATTAGTCATGTAAGTGAATTTTGGGTCATTACCTGTAGCCCATTGGGATTGTAAAACCACTTTACTTCCGCTTTGTGCAACGACAACTGAAAAATTATCCATCTTTTTAGTACGTATAACCATCGGTGCTGGCACTGGGTCAGGTTTTCCCAATAGAAAGCGCCCCCCAAAAATAACAACGATAAACAGTACTAATATGACACTACTTTTCTTCATTTTGATCATTTGTTTGAATTTCAAATAGTAAATCTTTTAAGTTAGAAGAGGTGAGCTTGAGCAGCTTAACTTTTGTAATGAACTCTGGTAAGTCATGTTTGTAAAAATCACTCTTTTCACCTGCCCTGACAAGTTCTAATGCATTTTCTGAGATAAAAAATCCAATTCCCCGCTTATTGTCGAAAATTCCTGTCTCCTGCAAATTAGTGTAAGTACGCATCACTGTATTTCGGTTAACCTCAAATTCAGCAGCCAGATCCCGCACTGAAGGCACCCGGTCTCCTGGTTTTAATGTACCGTCAAGTATCTGGCTACAGAGGTTATCTGCAATCTGAAGAAATATTCCTTTGGAGGATTTAAAATCCATTTCAGAGCTCTTTTTCTTTTATTATAAAGTAGGCCAATGGCAAACTCAATAGTAAGATGCCAATAAATAAAGGTGAAAGCGATAAAAAGAAACCGGATCCATTCAAATAATCCGAATTAATTTTATTCCAGTTTATTTGGCCTCCGGTAAGTTTTACTAATAGTAAGACTGAAGCCGGAAGAAAAATTAATGCCCCCATTGTTTTAACTACTGAATACCTTTTAAAATAAGCAGAACCTGCAAAAACAAAGAACAAATAGCCCAGATCTCGTAATGGATTGTTTTGAAATGTCAAAAGCCTGCTATAGCTAAGATCCTCCACAAAAAGAGGATCAAAACCTGTTTTGGGATCCGGAACCATGGAAGCTATAGCCAGATAAACTCCCACTTTTAGCAAAATCAGGGCCAAAGGAAT
>CAYHFJ010000403.1:0-1968 GCA_964355885.1 uncultured Flavobacteriales bacterium | reverse complement strand
CTCCATAATAATGTGGAACTAAATAGGCAGGTTCATCCCAGTTGCTGAAGTCTGCCTTTAGACGAGTACTTGCAGGATATTCCCGTTGAAGAAGCAGGTTGTATTCTTTAATCAGTTTCCACCATTTTTCTTTGCCAGACTTGTTTAATGTCCAATAGGCAGATGGTGACAATATTCCGCCAAATCCAAGAATTTCCTGGTATTCTTTATCGGAATTAACTCTAATATGAATTTTTTTTCCTTGACGGGGCCGAAAGATTGTTCCAGCTATGATCCCTTTCCCTGTATATTTAAGCTGATGACGGGTTAGATCGAATAAACAAGGTAATTGAACTATCAATTCGTCGTTAACCTTAAGGTTTACCAGTAAATTTGAATTGGATTCAAAACTAATTGCAGATATCTTACCTGAATATTTTGTCTTCGTCTCAATGAATTTATTTTGCGGATACCTATCAACTTTAATCTTTTTCTTATCCACATCAACCTCATTGAAGCCAAAAGAATCATAGTAACGCTGTGTAAGAATTATTTCTTCCCTATTGATTTCAATTGTTATTCCACCTTTGGAACCGGTGAAAATCCACTCAAAAGTACCCTCTTCGGGTGGTAAATCCTTAAACTGTATGGTTCGGACAAAAAATGCCGGAAGTATCTCCGCTGGGTATACAGAAGCATTTTGAACTGCCCCTCCCCAAATTTTTATTTTTTCCTCTCCAATGGAGAAATCAGCCGATTTTTCAAATCCATCGCCGGGATCTACCTTGTTTTCGTTCAGTTTGACCTCCTTCACTAAAACCATAGGCCAGCTTTGTTGACCTCCTGCAAAAAGAATCGGAAAACAGAAAAGGACAGAAATCAGCAAGAATTTCATACTTTACAGATTTATGGAATAGTTTCTATTGCTCATTGCCGATTATTTCGGAAATATCGATCATGTAAACTCTTCTACCCTTTCCCTCGTGTGGAGATTCAAAAAACACTTTTTTGCCGTCTCTTGATGACCAAGGATGTAAATCACAGCGCCATTCAGAGTTATTGTACACGGGTGGGGAATGGTATTTACCCAGTATAATCTTTCGATTTGTAGGTACATGATAAAGATACAATGTTTGCAATCGTGCACTTGTTTCAGGATAAGTATCGTTTAAAATCCATTCATTTTTCGTTCCAGGCACATAGGTGCAGTGTCCGTTTCTGTTCATGAGCTCCTCTCCTATGACACCAAAATCGTTTGACTTGTCCCTGAACAAAAAGAAGCGCTCCTTCATCCCAACCGGTTGAGTGAACATGGTTACATGATCGCTGTCTCTCCAGATAAAATGGGATGTTTTTCCGGAGCTATCAAGAACAAACAAATCAGTACCGTCCATATTGGCAGTAAACATCCGGGTATCGAAACTGCTATTTGGTTTTGTTTGCCAGCGATGAAGAAAGATAAAGCGTAATCCGTCAGGACTAATCAAAAGGTGGTTAAACCAATGGTAATATTTCTGAAAATCAACACCTCCCATTGGAATTCCAACAATTTTCGCTGGTGTTATCAACAATTTCGACTCACCGGATTGAAGGTTTATACGATAGATTCCAGTGCTGTCTGGCGCCTGAACATTCAATGTCTTATCAATTACACCAACGTATCCATAACCGGGTCGACGGATCTGTAGCCTGGCAAAATCAAGGCCAAGTGCTGTTTTTCCATCGGGTGAAAGGGTATAAACAGGCATTGAAAGTGTGCGAACCTTCATGGTTTTAATATTGATAATATGGGACACAAAATGATCTCCCTCCCTGTCATTCCAAATTACTTCATCCGATGATCCGGGAACAAATTGCAGCATACACCCTTGTTGCCAGCCCCAGGCATTGGTCTCACCAAGCTTGGTCCAGCGGTTTCCCTTTTTTAGATCAATCATACCAACCTGGATAACATCTTCAGGAGTAGGGGTCCGGTGCTCAAAACTTGTT
>CAYHFJ010000402.1:0-1977 GCA_964355885.1 uncultured Flavobacteriales bacterium | reverse complement strand
TGTCCATTTTGGCAATCTCCTTGCGCAAATTTCGGCTGTAGGCCGGAAGCCGGAAGATGACAAATGCTTTTTCCAGTAAATCGATATAGCGCTCAACTGTTTCACGATTGATAGATAATTTCTGAGACAATTCATTGACCGAAACCAACTGACCAACCTGAAAAGCCAGTAAACGCAGCAAATTCCTGATTTTTACCGTGTATTTTACCGATGTTAGCTGGAACACATCTTTGAACAAATAAGATTCGCAGATTTCACCCAACAAGTTGCGTTTTTGCCCGGCAGAAACGGAATATACTTCAGGATATAAGCCATAAAGCAGAATTTCTTCCAGATTCTGGTCCAGCTCATATTTGTTTTTGTCCTGAACGATCTCCCCGAGGGCAAAAGGCAAAAGATGAAAAACAATCTTTCGTCCCGTTAGTGATTCTACTGTCTTATTGGCCAAATCGAAAGAGGATGATCCTGTCGCAATTACTTTTAGATGTGGCATTTCATCGTAAATAATTTTCAACACCAGACCTATATCTTTTATCCGTTGTGCTTCGTCAATGATCAGAAGCTGGTAGCCTTCAGTTAAATCGGAGAGTGTTTTCATATCGCGCTGCATGAGTAATAATTCATTTTTACTCAAATCGGCTGATATATAAAGAGATTTCAAGCCTGAGTTTTTACCCAGTTGTTTTACTAAAGTTGTTTTGCCTGCTTGCCGCGGACCGTAAATCAGCATGATTTTTCTCCCCGAAGACAAAGATTCAAGGCAGGAAGTTTCTACATATCTGAGAATTGCCATGGTTGTAATTTTTGACAAAGATAATAATATTTCAGAAAACCAGCATAATTGGATCTAAAAATGTTGGTAAACCAGCAAAATTAAATCTAATTATGCTGGTCTACCATTATAATTTGATCTAAATATGCTGGTTAACAAATATAATTTGATCAAAAATGTTGGTTGTGTCTTGATTATATTCAAATTAAGATTGATTATATTTACGCTCAGTAAACAATGATTGCTTCCTGGATAGTTTGCCTTAATAATATTGTATGAAGAACTCAGTTTTTTTGCTTTTCGTTGTTTTTTCTACTGAACTCATATTTGCACAAGACCGGGTCACCGGCAAGGCTTTTACGACACGATCCGAAGTTATCGCGCAGCATGGAATGGCTTGTACGAGTCAGCCGCTTGCCACGCAGGTAGCACTCGATATTCTCAAGGCCGGCGGCAATGCTATAGATGCCGCCATTGCTGCCAATGCCGTCCTTGGTTTGGTGGAGCCGGTCAGCAATGGCATCGGTGGTGATCTTTTTGCCATCGTCTGGGATGCAAAAACGCAGAAGCTTTATGGTTTGAATGCCAGTGGAAGATCGCCTTACAACCTCACTTACGACTATTTTAAAAAGCATGGCATCACCCGGATTCCGGCTTTTGGTCCGCTGTCGGTTTCTGTTCCCGGATGTGTGGACGGCTGGTCCGAACTGCACAAGAAATTCGGAAAGCTTGCCTTTTCGGATCTGTTAAAACCTGCGATCAATTATGCCAAAGAGGGATTCCCGGTTACGGAGGTGATTGCCTACTATTGGAATTCAAATTCCAGAAATCTGCAGAAATACCCCGGGTTCAAAGAGATTTATATGCCGAATGGAAAGGCCCCTGCCAAAGGTGAAGTGTTTAAGAATCCTTATCTGGCTGCCACTCTCGAAAAAATTGCTGCGGGAGGAAGAGATGCATTCTACAAAGGAGAAGTAGCGCAGAAAATTGCAGATTATATGAAAGAGCAGGGAGGCTTTTTGACCACCCGCGACCTGGCCGACCATCATTCCGACTGGGTAGAACCAATCTCAACCAACTACCGTGGATACGATGTCTGGGAATTGCCTCCCAACGGACAGGGCACTGCAGTCCTGCAAATGATGAATATGCTGGAGAATTTCGATGTTGCGAAGAGGTGTTTCGGCAGTGCATAGTACTTACAT
>CAYHFJ010000401.1:0-1978 GCA_964355885.1 uncultured Flavobacteriales bacterium | reverse complement strand
TGCTGGGCCTTATTTTCCCTTATGGCACCGGGGGGAGGGAGAATCTTAAATCGCTTGTGTACACGATTGCCAGATTTAAAAACAAGTGGCTGAGTAGAATGTTTGCAAAAAAGGTAACCAATGAAAAATGGCCATTGGATATGCCGCTGGTAAGCGTTGTGATACCCTGTTTTAATTACGGCGAATTTATTGAGCAGGCCGTAGATTCAGTGCTTGCTCAAACCTTTCAGAATTTTGAGATCATCGTGGTGGATGGGGGGTCAACCGACCATTTCACACGCGAGGTATTGCAGGATTTAAATAAACCGAAAACCAGCGTGTATTTTCGTGAAGGCAGGCACCTGGTCGGGGATAACCGTAATTTTGGGGTCAGCCTGGCGAAGGGGAAATATATATGTTGTCTCGATGCTGACGATAAGCTTGATCCCACTTACCTGGAAAAGGCGTTATTCTTTTTGGAAGGATATAAATATGATGTTGTTCACCCGAGCGTACAGTGCTACGGGGATGATACACTGATCTGGTACGCTGATCCAGCATCATTTGAAAACATGATGCATGTTGGCAATGCCATCGCCACCGTTGGGGTGTTTTTAAAACAAGCCTGGCAGCAGGTCGGGGGATATAAAGATTGGCCGATAGGAGAGGGGCATGTTCCCGAGGATTGGGATTTCTGGGTAAGATTGATGGGGCATGGCTTTCGATTTAAAAATTTGCGCGAACCCCTGATGTTGTATCGGGTCCACAAGGGCGGTCTGACCGGCAAAAATACGACAACGCTGTCTGAACAACGGAAGATAATTTTTGATGCAAACTCGGATTTACTCGGCTCAAAATATGCCAATATACGCGCCAGAAACAACAGGTCTTTCTATGACGTTGTGAACCCGGCATTGAACCTGGCGGTGAAAAAGCGAAAAAAAAGAATTCTGCTCGCGCTGCCTTTTATGATCATCGGCGGGGCAGATACGATCTTATTGAGGATATTTGACTCATTAAAGACAGATTATGATATTTCGATCGTGGCTACATTACCGGCCTTGACGGAATTCGGCGATAATGCAAATAAATACGCGAAGATCACCCGGGAAATTTATCATCTAAACCGTTTCCTCTCAACGGATGAGGAAATGAGGGACTTTATCCATTATTTGATCGAATCCAGGGATATCGATTTGATATTTATCGTTGGTAGCGAGTTGCTCTATACCATGTTGCCTGAAATAAAAATCAAACACCCTAACATAAAGATTATTGATCAACTGTTCAATGAGTTCGGACATATCACGAATAATCGTAAATATGCATCATTGATAAACCTGAATATCGCCGCTACCAATAAGATCAGGGATGTATTAATAGACCAGTATGGGGAGAGAGCGGAAAAAGTTGAGGTGATCATCCATGGGATCGATGCGCAAAAAGAAGCGGAATCTCGCAGCCCGTTGCCGTGGCCGTTGGATGACAAACTCATCATTTCCTATTTTGGCCGTTTTTCCAGTGAGAAGGCACCGGATTTGTTCGTTGAGATCATCCATAAAATTGTGGGTATGGGGGGTGTTAATATCCGGGCAGTAATGACAGGCAACGGCCCGGAATATCAAAAAACACTGGATTTGATAGAAAATTATGAGCTGAAGGAGATTATATATACGCCTGGATTTGTAGATAGTATAAGGTCATATCTTGCCCAAACTGATATACTTTTGGTTCCGTCGAGAATTGAAGGTCTTCCGATCATCATTCTTGAGGCATTGAGTGTCGGCGTTCCAGTGATCGCCTCTGATATCGGCGGGATCTCAACAGTTGTGATCGGTGGTTATGACGGTTATGTCTGTGAAGCAGGCAATTGTGATGAGTTTGCCGCCCGGATCAAGGAGCTTGCAGATGATCAAGAGCTGTTGATCTCCATGAAAAAAAATGCTCTTGATTTTTTTAAGAATAATATCAGTGAAGAAAAAATGAATAATGCATATAA
>CAYHFJ010000400.1:0-1981 GCA_964355885.1 uncultured Flavobacteriales bacterium | reverse complement strand
GATTGAATGAAAAGAGTTATCTCCATATTATTCGCTTTATTGATCCTGATATCAGGGATCAATCTGACCATTGCTTCTCATATTTGCTGCGGTGAATTGGCTGCAGTAAAATGCTCAATAACAGGAGAAAAGGCCACATGCGGAATGGAAGACAATTCTGCTCCTTGCCCTTCAAACGGAGTCATTGAAGTTGATTGTTGTAAAGATAGAATTGCATTCTGCTCAACAGATCATGATTATTTTCCTTCTTTTCAGGAAGTTAAGAATATTCAGTCTCTAACCATCTCTCATTTCGTAGCGATATCAACAGGCAATCTTGCTGAAATCTATTACCCCGAGACCCACCACTCCATGGTTGGTCCGCCAGTATTTGATGGTTATAATTCTGTAAAACAAAGTTTTATCTGCGTTTTCATTATTTGATTTTTTATTTTTTTCATTACCCAAGGCGTTACAGATTGTGACGCATCATTTCTTGTGTTCCATATTAAAATCATTAAAATCAAAAAAATATTTATTATGAAAACTTTAAAATTAGTCGCTATAGCCTTTATGGCCATATTATTTGTTTCAACCATCAATGCTCAGGCTAGTTCCAAAGCCAATGCCTCCAAAACTGAAACCATCAAAGTTTCAGGCAACTGCGGAATGTGTAAAGAACGTATCGAAACAACTGCCAAAGTTGCAGGTGTAACCAAAGCAGAATGGGACAAAAGCACCAAAGTATTGACACTTGTCTACGATCCTGCTGTTGTGAAAAGTGATGATATCCAGAAAAAAGTCGCGGCAGTTGGTCACGATACCGAAAAATTCAAGGCAGATACCAAAACCTACAACAGTCTGCCCGGTTGCTGCAAATACAGGTAACACTGAATCAATTGAGAAAAGTGAAAATGTGAAAATTGCGGACTCCTAAGATTTCTACATTTAGCTATTCGCAGTTTTCGCATTTCCCAATTTTCACATTCTCGCATTTCCCAATTTTCACATTTTCACATTTACCAATTTTCACATTTGTGTCATGTTCAACCGACTCGTCAGGTATTTTCTCGAGAATCGGCTGATCACCTTTATCTTTCTACTCATCTTCGTGGTCTATGGGATGGTGGTAATGCCTTTTAACTGGCAATCCAGCATACTTCCCCGCGACCCGATTCCGGTAGATGCTATTCCAGATATTGGTGACAATCAGCAAATTGTAGCAACAGAGTGGATGGGACGATCTCCCAAAGACATTCAGGATCAGGTAACTTATCCTTTAACCACTGCATTGCTTGGCATTCCAGGTGTACAAACTATCAGAAGCACCTCGATGTTTGGAATGTCATTCATTTACATCATTTTTAAAGATAACGTTGAGTTTTACTGGAGTCGCTCGAGAATTCTGGAAAAGCTCAGTTCGCTCCCTTCCGGTACATTGCCTGCGGGTGTGCAGCCTACGCTTGGGCCCGACGCCACTGCTCTTGGGCAGATATTCTGGTACACGCTCGAAGGGCGTGATCCCAAAACCGGTCAGCCCAATGGCGGCTGGGATCCCCAGGAGCTAAGGGCTATCCAGGATTTTTATGTCAAATATGGGCTTACTACAGCGGATGGCGTTTCTGAAGTAGCCTCAGCCGGTGGTTTTGTAAAAGAGTATCAGATAGATCTTATTCCGGAGGCATTGAAAGCTTTCAGCGTCTCTGTGATGGACGTCATGAATGCTGTGCGCAAGAGCAACCTGGATATAGGTGCTGAAACGATGGAACTGAACAATGTCGAGTACATTATTCGTGGACTGGGTTATGTCAAAAGCCTGAATGATCTGGAAATATCTGTTGTAGCTGTCCGGAACAATGTCCCTGTTCGCATCAAAGACGTGGCTCGGGTTATTTTTGGTCCGGCAACCCGTCGTGGAGGTATGGACAAATCAGGAGTTGAAGCAGTCGGGGCTGTGGTTGTTGCCAGATACGGCTCCAATCCGATGGAGGTCATCAACAAC
>CAYHFJ010000399.1:0-1984 GCA_964355885.1 uncultured Flavobacteriales bacterium | reverse complement strand
TACAGAATAAGAGTGATCAGCAGCAATCCTTCATTTACGGGAGAAGATAATGGAAATGATATCAGGATTAATATTCCATTTGTATATTCAATAAATCCAACCTCAGGAGATGTTGGGTCATCCGTTATCATCAATGGATGTGGATTCAATCCAATTGCTGCGAATAACATTGTTTTCTTTGGTCCGGTAAAAGCTATTGTTACCTCTGCAAGTACATCTCAACTCACCGTTACCGTTCCGCAAGGTGCATCCTATGCACCCATTACCGTAGTGAATGGAGGCTTGACAGCACAATCCTTATTGGCATTCACTCCAACTTTCTCTTGTGGCGGACCGATAGATTCTTCCGCATTTGCAGCGGGTATTGATTTTCCCGCTAATTCAAATCTGCAGCATGTTGCAATCGCTGATTTTGATGGTGATGGAAAAAACGATTATGCTCTTACCGCATCCACTTCATCTATAGTAACGATTTACCTTAACACTTCTTCCGTCAGCAGCATTTCATTCGCGTCAGGCGTAAATTTATCTGCCGGTTCAAATGCATATGATCTTGCAGTGGCTGATCTTAATAGTGATGGCAACATTGATCTTGTCGTTACGGACATTGTCGATAATTCCATTTCAGTTTATATCAACAACAGTACTCAAGGATCCGTTTCATTTTCACCTCGATTAGTTTACGGTACAGCCGGGGATCCGCGTAGTGTTGCTTTTAGCGATATAAATAATGATGGGAAGCTGGATATTATTGTTGCTCAGCGATTAGCTAATTCTGTAGGAGTATTTCAAAATATTTCATCAGGAAATACAGTTAGTTTTGCTGCCCGGGTGGACTTTTTAACAGCTGCAGGTCCCATCAGTATTGCAGTTGGCGATTTAGATGGAGATGGATTGCAGGATGTTGTTACAGCTAACAGCACAGGCAATAACATGTCGGTGCTTCGAAACACCTTTAACTACGGAATCATTTCATTTGCTCCTGCATTAAATTTCGCTTCAGGCATGAATGCTGTAAGCGCTTCTATAAGAGATGTGGACAGTGACGGTAAAAATGATGTTATTATAGTTAATCAGTCAAGCAATAATTTTTCCGCATTCAGGAATATCAGCACACCCGGAACCATTGCCTTTGACACTAAGTTGGACTTCTCAGTCGGCTCAACTCCTGTAATGGGCATGGACGCCGACACAAACAATGACGGCAATCCGGATCAGCTTTCGTTTAGTCTGAGTTCAGACTCTGTTTCTATATGTAAAAATTTGAGTTCACCCGGAACCATATCATTTGCTCCAAAAGTTGATTTTTCTCTTAGTGGTAATCCGAGACATGCAGCTGCCGGAGATCTGGATAATGATGGCGATCCTGATCTGCTTGTGCCAAACGGGGGAGGCACTGTTTCAATGATTAAAAATCTTGCTTTTGATATTTATATCACTGCGGGAGGACCCACAACAATTTGTAGTGGCGGCTCTGTAATTTTATCATCAAGCAAAGCCACAGGGAATGTTTGGAGTTCAACCGACACTACACAGAACATCACTGTCACAACAAGCGGAACTTATTCGTTAACTAATGGTGGATGTACGAGTGGAAATAGTATTTCTGTAACTTTATATCCTGCTCCAATTGCAACCATCAGTGGTTCTACATTTATTTGTACGGGCACTCAAAGTCCTCCTGATACTGCGTTGTTAACTATTAATTTTACCGGCACAGCCCCCTGGTTTTATGCCATTAACGGAGGTACTGTTCAATTCTCCTCCAGCAATCCTCTGTCAATTCCTCTTTCACCGTCTGTAACCACAACATATAGCATTACTTCTTTGTCTGATGCGAATTGTACAGGCAGTGCCACTGGTTCGGCTACAATTACTGCAATTGCAAATGGTACCTGGATGGGAACAACTAATTCTGACTGGCACACATCTTCCAATTGGTGCGGCGGAGTTCCTGATTCTTCAACGGATGTGCACATATTAT
>CAYHFJ010000398.1:0-2002 GCA_964355885.1 uncultured Flavobacteriales bacterium | reverse complement strand
GCTTGCCGGCAGTTAGTTCACCGTATATCCGGTAGGCTCTCGCCTTATCCGTTTCGAGATCAAAATTGCATCCGTACTTTTCAGCCACACCGCCCAGGTAGCGGTTTTCTCCCATGCCCACAAAGGGTGCAAAATCATCCCGGGTAACCTGAAGTCCCTTCTCCGAAAACATCTTTATGGCAGCCTCGCACATGAATTCCTCCGAATCCAGCAACACCCCATCCATATCGAACAATACCCCTTTAATCATTTGCCCCAATTCATTTTAATATTCTCTATCGCATATAACGGGTAGACTTCAATGGCATCATATGACGAGAAGTTTTCGTTTGAAATCCGAATCCCTTTGCTGATCTTTTTTTCCCTCAAAAACAAAAAGAGGCTCTGCATCGAACCCTTGGTCCCTGCTTTGACCTCTATCGGAACAATTTCCTGTGAAATAGAAGTAACATAGTCAACTTCGGCATTGCTGTTTTTTGCCTCCCGATGCCAAAAATATAGCAATGGATCCTCATAGCAGGATTCGGATTTCAACAATTCAAGCCCGACAAACTGTTCTACTATATTTCCCTTATTGATAGCGTCAAATTTCTTCGACAACAGGAAATCTGCCAGATCAAGACCAAGAAGGCGTTGAAAGATTCCGATATCAAAGAGGAGCATTTTTTGTTTACTGACATTCTTTCCAGCACCTAATGGCAACCCGTTTGAAGAGCTATGAGTGACCGGAATGACAAGGCCGGCCATTATCAGAATTTGAAGCGCCTCCTTCACCTGATAATGTTTTGCCTGGACACATGCTTTTGAATAAACAAACTTTGTACCGGCTTGCATAACAACGGCTTGAAATATTTCTTGTAAACGGGAAACAGGTACTTTCTTTCTGTATTTAGCGAAATCCCGTTGGATTGATATAACGAGGTCGTTAAGCAACAGCCGACAATGATTAAGGTCGCCGGTTTCAATAAAACCGGCAATTACTTCAGGCATACCTCCCAGATAAATATATTTTTGGATCAGCTCAACCAACCTGACATGAAGCGCTTCATTCATTGGCTGAGTTGGTCCCGCAGCCCTTACCAAATCCAAAAGTCGGGACTCCCCCATACCAATAAGAAATTCCGAAAAACTCAACGGATACATGAACATCGACCGGATCCTCCCGACGCCAAAAGTCGGAATTTCAGCCAAAGCAAATTCCAATAATGAGCCGGCGGCGATAACATGCAATCCCGGCATTTGTTCATAAAAAAAGCGTAGAGAAGTGATGGCTTCCTTGCATTCCTGAACCTCATCAAAGAAAAGAAGGGTTTTACCCTGAATGATGCTGGTTTTAAAAATGGCAGCTATTTTCTCACATATGGAAGACGGATTCAAATCATCTGCGAAGAGTGATTTTAGCCGGGGGCTTTCTTCAAAGTTGATTTCTATATAATTATCAAATCTCTCACCGAATTTTCTGATGGTGCCGGTTTTCCCAACCTGTCGGGCACCCCTGATCAGCAAGGGCTTGTGCTTATCTCCTAATTTCCACTTTTCAAGCTCTGCATCAACTTTTCTTGGTATATACATTACTTCTTTGATAAATACAAGGCAATATTAAGTATTTTTTTGCATTAATACAAGGCAATAACAGAGCAAAAATTACAAAAATACAAGGCAATGATAGGAGTTGAACTGGTATTATATAATTAAATTTGGATATGAAGAAAAATTCTATGGCCATTCCAACAACCATTGATGAATATATCGATTGTTTTCCACCGGATCAGGCATTAAAGCCTTCGAGAATGAGGTGCCAGAATTGATAACCGGTAAGGGAACTATTCAATTCCGTATCGATCAACCTGTTCCATACGATTTGATCAAACGCATCGTGGAGTTCAGGGTAGCCGAGAATCTCGGGAAGATAAAGTTGAAAAGGTGAAAATTGATTATTTCTTAATAGCGAACACCAGCCCTAACCCGAAAAGTTCCTTAAACTGAATGCGCGGTTTAAAAC
>CAYHFJ010000397.1:0-2020 GCA_964355885.1 uncultured Flavobacteriales bacterium | reverse complement strand
CATAATGAAACAAATAGAGGGTACAAGTAAGACTAATCCTCTGAAAGTATTTAAATTACCAAATCCTGCATCCTTCCAAGAATTTAAAGACATAAATAAACCTAAAATCCCGATTAATCCAACGCCAATTGAAATTAGAACAATTTTTTCGTGCTTATACTCGCTTTTATCGAGTGGCAAATCACTTTCAAAAATTCTACGGATAGAAAACATTCTATGTCGGTCCATTAAAAGTAATTGCAAACCAAAAATACTTGAGAACCCCATCGCAACAAGGGTTTGACTTGAGAAAATTACTTGCGAGAACCCAAAGTCCCCAAATATGACAAACATAAGTTGAAAAATCCATCCCACTGAAATAAAAAATAATGATGGTACAAACAGATACGATCTTGAGCTATACAGAAGCAAATATCTGAGATGGCGCCAACCATCACGGAATGTGTTCAGATGAGTTCCTCCAGCACGCTCATCAGGATAAAGACTAGTTGGAAATTGTCGGATGTCTCCCCCCGTAAGAGTAAATTTCAAAATAACTTCAGAGGCAAATTCCATACCGTTGTGAAATACACCTAAATTCAAGAAGGCATCACGATTGTATCCACGTAACCCACAATGAAAATCACGTATTTGACTTTTAAAAAGAATTCTCCCCAACCAACTTAAGACCGGGTTTCCAACAAATCTATGTAACCAGGGCATAGCGCCTTTTTTGATTCGGCCAACAGCAAAACGATTACCCATAACGAGACTCGCCCCATCACGAAGTTCATCGAGAAATCGTTCCAATTCATCAAGTCTATAAGTGTTATCAGAATCGAGCTGAATTATGTAACGTCCTTGCGCAACGGCTACTCCCGCCATAATTGCCGCACCATAACCGCGAACTGGCACTCGCTCAACTTTAACACCCATCGATTTTGCTATTTCTAAACTCAAGTCCGTTGAGCCATTGTCAGCAACAATTATTTCATAATGTATTCCAAGCGAGTCACATTTATTTTTTGCAGATTGAATACATTTTCCAATAGTTTTTTCCTCGTTTAGGCAAGGGAATACAATCGACACTTCGCAGAAAGTGGATTTCTTAACTTGATTCATTTAACAAACACACCTTCTGAGGCCTATAAATCCTACTTTATGCGAACGATTGAGATGTAAGATCACGGAGTGATTATACTATTTGCCATATTGAATTTGGCCATTTGGAGCTTCTTTTCGGGAAGATTATTTGTTCACTTCCTTTACTCAAAGGGTTCTTTAACGCTAAAAGATCGTGTCCTAATTAGTATCCCAATAGGTTTTGCGTGCACCTTGTTAATTGGGAATAGCATCATGGCTCTTACAAAAGAGGGAACGGATTCCTTCTACTTCCTATTATTGATGTTTCCGATCTGTGGTCTCATTATTAGTTATAACAACGATTACAAAAAAAATATAAGGAAGTATCTTTCAGTTTTATCAGCAATACCCTTACTTTTGATTCCCATTTGGCAACCATTGCGACTATTGATTCAAAATAATTGGTCATTTGCCCAAGGTGTAGGAGACGATGGAGCCAGATGGTTTATGATGGAAAATTTCCTGAGAGATGATCCATTTCAAATTTGGCAAGAGTTGCCTGCCGTTCTTAGGTATCAGTTTGATGGACGGTCGGCTTCGTTGATTGCTTCAGCATTGTTAAATAGTTTTGCTAAACTACCAGTTGGTGTTTCCACTACGTCCGTGTATTTGTTTAGTTTCATATGCGCATGTCTTTGTGTTATTTCTGCAATAAATAGAATTTTTCCTCAAATGACAAAACCCATTTCAACAAATTCGCTTTTGATTATGACTCTAATTCTGTTAAGCATTCCTACGACTTTCACAAATCTATTTTTTTCAGGCAGACTTACGCAAGTATTTTCGATTTTGCCATTTTTTGGTCTAGTTTTCACTTGTTCTTTAGAAGTTAACTTAATTCGAAGTTTTGTACTCTATTGACGTTGGTCAAACTTCTTTACGTTTTACTATAGTTTGC
>CAYHFJ010000396.1:0-2028 GCA_964355885.1 uncultured Flavobacteriales bacterium | reverse complement strand
AAAGGATTATTACAGATTCTCATTCACCGGCAATGTACAGGGTAAATGGACCATTGAGCAATCTCACTGAATTCTACAAAGCCTTCGATGTTACAGAGGGTGACGCGATGTTCCGTATAGATTCAACCAGAGCTAAGATCTGGTAATAAATCGTTCTCCTGTTCAGACTGAATCAATTATTGATTTATTGCAAGCATCGGCACTTAATCATCAAATAGGAGTCTTGAAAATTGAAATTTGAATAACTATCCCCTTAGTTTACACTATGGGGATTTTTTTTTGATAAAATGTCCATATCATTTTTCCAGTATTGACATTCCTTCAACTAAAGAGAATAACTTTGAAGTCTCATGAAAGAGCCGGAATTACGATTTTCTGATTTTAAGCTGAATAAGCAATTGCTATCGGCTATAGCACAGGCGGGATTTGAAACTCCTACGGATATACAGAGAAAAGCGATACCTCAGATTTTGGCCGGTCATGATATACTTGGTATTGCACAGACTGGTACCGGTAAGACCGCTGCTTATGCCATCCCTCTTCTGATGAAGATAAAGTATGCTCAAGGAGAAGATGCAAGAGCCTTGATTGTAGTACCCACGCGCGAGCTTACGATACAGGTAACCGATCAAATCAAATCGCTGGCTCTGTTCACTGACTTGCGGATCATTGCTTTGTATGGTGGTGTTGGTTTAAAAAGTCAAGTCGCCGAACTTGCAAAAGGAGTTGACATTCTGGTAGCCACGCCGGGAAGACTGATGGAATTGTATCTTCCAGGACATCTTCACCTGAAGAAACTTCAAATCTTCGTGCTCGATGAAGCGGAACGCTTGCTGGACATGGGCTTTAGGCCACAGATCAATAAAATACTGGAAGTCATTCCACGGAAGCGACAAAATCTTCTTTTCACAGCGACATGGAGTGAGAAAGTAAAATCCATTTCAGAAGATTTTCTGGAGTCTCCTATGGAAATAAAAATTTCTCCGGAGATTAAAACAGCCAAAACTGTTTCTCAGTGTGTCTACTTTGTACCGAACCTTCGGACCAAGATCAATTTGCTTGAGAATATGCTTCTTGACCCATCATTTAGAAAAGTGATCATCTTTTGTAAAACAAAAACTACCGCGACAAATATTGCCAAGTTTTTTGGAAGAAAGCATGGCAATGAAATGGTTCGTGTAATCCATGGAAATAAAAGTCAGAATACAAGACTCAATGCCTTGCAGCAATTTCGTGACGATAAAATTCGATTTCTGGTTGCAACGGATGTAGGTGCAAGGGGAATAGATGTGGAAGAAGTAAGCCATGTAATCAATTTCGATGTCCCTTTAATTTACGAAGATTATATTCACAGGATAGGCAGAACCGGCCGTGCTTTTCGAACCGGAGATTCCATCACTTTTTGTGCGCCAAATGATGAATACCACTGGAAAAAAATTCAAAAATTGATTGGCCAGAAAGTGCAGGTTGAAGTGATTCCCACCAATGTGGAAGTGACTGAAACTTTATTTGAAGAACAACAGACGATGTTACGTGAAATCGATATTCAAAGAAGAAAAGATGATCCGGAATATCAGGGTGCATTCCACGAGAAGAAAGCAGTTAAGAAAAAGCAGACCAGAAAACGTAGCTAATCCATTTTATATGAGATTATATTTTTAATGGAATCTAATAAGAAGGTAACGATTTTACTGATTAGCATCCTTGCCATTGTGTGGGGGAGTTCTTTTATCCTGATGAAAAGAGGACTTGATGTTTATACTCCTGCACAGGTGGGAGCTATTCGTTTATTTGCCGCTTTTCTTTGCGTGTTTCCTTTTGTAGTACGTCATTTTCCTAAGGTTCAGCCTTCACAATGGAAATTTCTCCTTGCAACAGGATTACTCGGAAATGGAATTCCCGCAGTATTGTTTCCACTGGCTGAAACAAATATCAGCAGCTCCGTTGCCGGTATGATCAATGCAATGACCCCTTTGTTTACTATTATTGTTGGCTTCTCATTGTTTGGAATGACCGGAGGACGTAACA
>CAYHFJ010000395.1:0-2031 GCA_964355885.1 uncultured Flavobacteriales bacterium | reverse complement strand
GCTTAATAAGTTAACAAACTCATCAATTCTCCAGGTAAAATTTGGCCAATTATCTATTTGTTGTATAAAAGCGCTCATTCGTTGTATAATTTGCGACGAATATACATCCTATTCATCGCATTTAAAAATTTATCGTTGCATATTTTGCGTCTAATACACAAATTATTCGTTGCACAATGGTTCTCTTTCTGGTCTTAGCGACCAAAAAAGGGGAATTAAACCCCTTCTTTCACTTTAGCAAGCGTAAGGATTTCCACTACCTGAATAAAACTCTTCGTCCGCTACAATAGAGAGAAACAGTCGAAATGGAGCATCACTGCAACTTTTACGGAACACTTCTCCTGAGGTTGGCCAAACGTAAATGGCGGCTCCCTTTGGGATTTTGGTTTTGCATTTGAAGCAATTTGAGGAGAATTTGCCACTGATCTGCCTGGGATCTTTTGAATAACAAGTCATACTTG
Organism: uncultured Flavobacteriales bacterium; assembly: GCA_964355885.1. Classification (GTDB taxonomy): domain Bacteria; phylum Bacteroidota; class Bacteroidia; order AKYH767-A; family 2013-40CM-41-45; genus QQVM01. The sequence continues at coordinate 1,570 of CAYHFJ010000395.1, read as the reverse complement.
GTTTGCCCATGCGCTTGGTAGGTATAATAAAGGCAATTGATATACAATCGGTTGCCTTTTCTGTTTGCTGCAATTAATGAACTTTAGCGAAACATCTCAAAAAATTATTGTAATTTTGTAGGCTTATTGTTGGGCAACGGTTGTTTTTCCCTTTAGTCCATTTATCTTTGATAGGAAACAATGGGTTAGTATGGCATGATTCTTGCAAAAGAAAAGTGATTTTTAAATTAACATTTATACTATGGCAGGTACCGAATTATTCGGACAGGAAGAGCGTAAAGAGGTAATGGATGTTCTCGAAACAGGAGTTCTTTTTCGTTACAATCATGATAATCAGAGAAATGGAGTTTTCAAGGCCAAAATATTCGAACAGGAGTTCAGTAACTATCTTGGAGCGAAATACACCCATTTTTGTGCAAGTGGTACAGCTGCCGACTCCTTGTCTCTTGCTTGCTGTGGCATAGGTTACGGCGATGAAGTAATTGTGCCATCTTATGGTTTCATTGCCCCTATCGAAGCAGTACTTTTGGCTGGTGCCATACCTGTATTTGCCGAGATTGACGATACGCTGTGTCTTAGTCCGGAAGGCATTGAAAAAGCAATCACACCCCGCACCAAAGCCGTATTGTTGATTCAGGTTTTTGGATCAATGGCCAAGATGGATGAAATAATGGCCGTTTGCAAAAAGCACAACCTCATTTTGGTAGAAGATGCTGCTCCCGCACTTGGAGGTAGCTACAAAGGCAAAATGCTGGGAAATTTCGGCAAGATGTCTGCCTTCTCTTTCGATTGGTACAAGATTATCACTGCCGGAGAAGGAGGTGCGATAGCCACCAATGATGAAGAACTTTACGAACTGGCCCACAAATATTCTGATCACGGGCACGACCATATCGGAGAGGCGAGAGGGGCAGAGCAACATCCTATACTGGGCTACAACTATCGTGGTTCAGAGCTGGGGGCGGCAGTTGTGTTAGCTCAGCTTCGTAAGCTGCCATATATGATTGAAAAGCAGAAAAAGCACCAGCATTTATTGAAACAGGTTCTTTTGGATTTTCCCGAAATAAAGCTTAGAAATGTTCCGGATGAAGATGGCGATTCCGCTACTTTCCTCTCTTTCTTTTTACCTGATAACGACTTAGCCGTCAGAGCTTTCGAAGAATTTCAAAAAGAAGGGTTGAGTGCCTCATACTGGTACAGGAATAATTTCCATTACCATCGCCAATGGGGTCACTTGAAAGAGATGAAGTCAATCTTCAATCTTCCTGTCATGAAGTTACCAAATGTCCCGGATTATGGGAAATTGGAAGTTCCTAAATCAGATGCCATCATGCAGCGACTGATGATGACACAGATCATGGTAAACTGGAGTGATGAGGATTTGCACCTGCTGACATCAAAAATGAGGTCAGCACTCAAAAATGCACTAAAATAAGTTAGGATATGTTTAGAAATTTGAAAGCCGTAGGGCGTGTGCTGTATGGCAGAAACAGTTTTGACCAACTGGACGAAATAATGGGCGAATTAAGGGTCAATGAGGACTCTTTCGTGCTGTTTCTGGTGGATGAAT
>CAYHFJ010000394.1:0-2045 GCA_964355885.1 uncultured Flavobacteriales bacterium | reverse complement strand
CTCTGGCTGATAACAGAAAAGTTTCTGATACATTTCATGATGTTGGTGAGTTTACCAAAATAAGCGAGATTTGTGAAGGTGAAACAGAGAATCCTATTGAATTGCAGAAAATGGGATGGCAGGCAATTCTAGACAATGTTAAAAAGCATGTAGAAGTAAAGATGATGGGCTAATAATCAGTATTTTGTTACATTGAGTAGCAAACTGCTGTTAAATCTGCCGAATATATAACTTTACATTTAATGAGAATTTCAATTATCGTTTTGTCATTTTTGCTCTTATCAATTACATCTATGGCACAAGAAAAGTCCATTCAGGCGAAAACTGCCTTGATTATTGTTGACATTCAAAATTTTTATTTCCCTGGTGAAGGTCCCGGACTTGTAAATGCAGAGGAAGCTTCTTTGGCTGCAAAAGAGGTTTTACGTAAATTCAGGGTCGAAAAACAACTGATCGTTCATGTCAGGCATCAATCGAAAAAGGGATTTGAGATACATCAGAATGTGGTACCACTTCCCGGCGAAAAAGTTATTACCAAGGAAGAGGTAAATAGCTTTTACAAAACAGATCTGCTCGAATACCTCAAAACCAATGAAGTTAGCCGGCTTGTAATCATTGGTATGCAGACACATATGTGCCTCGAAGCCGCAGTGAGGGCTGCTCACGACTATGGATTTGAGTGCCTTGTTGTTCAGGATGCTTGTGCCACCAAGGACATGAAATTTGGCGACAAGACTGTGAAGGCGGAGGATATTCACACAGCTGTTCTGGCTACCCTGACGAACGGGGGATATGCTAAAGTTCTGGATCTTTCAGAATTCAAAGAAAAGGCCAATCAATACTTATTCAACAAAAGCAAATAGGTTCACTTTTCTATTATTCGGATAATCTTCCAATTCCCATTTTCCTTCACATGGGCCATTCCTTTGTAGCAACAGGTACCATGGAAATTATTGGCTTCTTCATATATCAATGGAACCACCACTTGGCCTGTTTTGTCAATGAAACCAAATTTGTCACCTAATCTTACTGCAGCAAATCCACCAATGAAATGCCAGGTAAAATCATATTTGGGTGAGACTATCACCTTGCCACCTTCGTCGAGGTATCCATATTTGCCATCCAAACGTACAGCAGCCATTCCCTCAGTAAAGGTATAAGCCAGGTCGTATCCTGGTTTCACGATCTCTTTGCCATGAAGGTCTTTGAATCCATACTTATCATTGGAGGCAGAATAAAAAGGAGTCAGCTGAGCATGGACAGCTGTCCCCGCAATAATGAAGCCAATCATCAGAATTATCTTCCCCGTCTTCACGTTTAAAAAGTTTTAAAGGTTTGAAAAGTTTGAAGGGTTTCCGTACCCCAAAATTTTCCTGTATTTAAATATTTCTTATCTCAATTATTCTCTACATGATCACTCTCTTCCTGGCCTGTCCTCCAGTTTGGCTCCCCAGGATTCTGAAGGTTTATTTCCCATATACAGAACCAATTCTCCACCGTTGATGATATCTGAATGCTTAATATATGATTTGGAATAGGCTAATCCGTTCAATGTAGCTCTTTGGATATAGATATTTTGCTTTGAAAGTTCCTCTGCTCGAATTTTGAAATGCTTGCCATTGCTGAAATTTATTTCTGATTGGCTAGATAACGGTGAGCCCAACACATATTCTCCACTTGCCGGATTAACCGGATAAAAACCCATGGCACTGAGAACATACCAGGCACTTGTTTGACCACAGTCATCGTTTCCACACAGACCATTTGGCTGATTGCTGTAAAAATTCGTAAGGATGTGGTTCACTCTTTCAGCGCTTTTCCAAGGCTTGCCAACATAAGCAAAAAGGTAGGGCACATGGTGACTGGGTTCGTTTGAAAACTCTGATAAACCAAAGAATCCATGGTTTCTAATGTCGCGGTAGGGTTTTTCCGGACCATTGTAAAGAGAATCCAGTTTCTGATCAAATATGGTCTCCCCTTCCATTGCATCAATAAGACCATAAACATCCTGCGGCACATACCAGGTATAGATCCAGGCATTGCCC
>CAYHFJ010000393.1:0-2067 GCA_964355885.1 uncultured Flavobacteriales bacterium | reverse complement strand
AGTTTAAGGCGAAGCACATGATGATCACCAATGTTACCGGCGGATTTAAAGATTACGATGCCACCATTGAAACAGAGGGTGAAGATTTTAACACAACCCAGATCCGGTTTACAGCAGCAACGGATTCAGTGAGTACCGGCAGCGATCAACGTGACGGCCATTTAAAGGCTGAAGATTTTTTTAATGTTGGAAAATTTCCCGAATTGACCTTTGTCTCAACAAATGTGACAAAAACAGGCGAAGGAAAATATATCCTTACGGGTGACATGACCATTCGTGATGTAACCAAACAGATTACGCTCGATGTAGTATTTGAAGGCAAGGTGGTTGATCCATGGGGGAATACCAAATACGGTTTTACGCTTAATGGAAAACTGAGCCGCAAAGAATTCGGACTTATATGGAATGTGGTTACTGAAGCCGGCGGGATTTTAGTAAGCGACGATGTAAAAATTGAAGCCAGCGTACAAATTGCAAAAGCCGGCTGATACGCCAATTTGCAAATGCGAAAATGAGCAGATGCTTAAAAATGCATTAGCAGAATATTATTTTTCCCGGGGATTTACAATGATCCCGTTCTCTGAGTAGATACAGGGGACGGGATTTTTTCTATTGCTGTCACAATGGAACAACTCCGATTCCTTTGCCAACTAAAAGATACTGATATTTGTTTTGTTAATTCCTTTCAAATTTCCCAATTTGGCAGACAGGAATATTTTCCATTTACAAAACATGAAACGCCTATTTTTTTTCTGCATGGTTGCTTCTTCGTTAAGATGCGCCGGTCAAAAAATTTATACATTTCCCAAAACATTTAAAACGGATGTTTTGGATACAATCTGGCACAAAACCGTTTTTGATCCATACCGGTGGCTTGAACAGATTGGATCTGACAGCACGAAAAATTGGCTAAAAGAGCAGGATAGATTCAAGGATAATTGCCGCGGGAAAAAATACTTCTCGCTGAAAGATTACCTCGGCTACTATTCACACATTAAGTCAAAACCAATTTTCAGGGAAGGCAACTACTATTTCAGCTACCATATTTACGATGAATTTGAAACCGCCTGCCTTTTTTACCAGCAGCAGATTGATGACTTACCCACTTTACTTTTCGATCCAAATTCAATTGAAAAAAAAGCAATAATAAACATCAACGATATTGCAATTTCATCTGACAATAAAACGCTAGCTCTTGTTCTTTCAAAAAATACCGGCGACTGGAAAACAATCAGGTTTCTGAATATGAAGACTAAAAAACTTCTTGCCGACTCTGTCAGGTTTGTAAAATACAGCAATGTTTATTGGTCGGGGAACGGAATATTTTATATCAGGTATGATGTAAAGAATATCGCAGAGTCCTTTACAGGATTAATAAAAGGAAGGTCTTTGTATTACCATTCAATTGGAACAGGGCAGCAGGAAGATGTCTTGATCTTCAAACCCGAAAATGATATTGACAATGAGTTAAAATTTGAAGTAACTCCGAAAGGAAAATACCTGATCTTATATCATACAAAAGAAATTTTGGGTAAAAAATACCAAACTGTTTCGTCATCAGAATTACCACTCAAGGATTCAATTGTGTTCAAAGATTTTATCACAACAGATAAAACGGATCTCTATTTCAAAGTATTAGGAGAACTCGATGAAAAGCTATTGGTTGAAACCAATCTAAATGCAAAAAACGGAGCAATTTACAGATACGATCCAGGGAAAGTAAATTCAAGCAGCAAATTTGTTATCGAGTACAAAGAACAACTTGAGTCTTCATCATTAATCAATAACAAGGTTGTAAGATTTTACAATGGAGATAAAAAATCCTATGGAGTAATAAACGATTCTACAGGAAAGCAGCTGAAGATGTGGACAATCCCCGAAGGATTTACATTTAAGGGATTGAGTTCTTCTCAGGAAGACAGCATCATTTTGTATCGATTCGATTCATTCTTCAGCCCAGCCTCATATTATCAGATTAACCTGAACTCATTTGAACAAAAAGCGTTGAGCAAAACTTATATTCATTTTGATATTGAAAACCTGATCACTGAAAAAGTTTATTATTAT
>CAYHFJ010000392.1:0-2073 GCA_964355885.1 uncultured Flavobacteriales bacterium | reverse complement strand
AGCTGATAAGACCAGTGTAAATTCCTTCGCAAATCCGAGTAATTTATGTTTAGGTGCCTGGGTAGATATTGCAGAATACCCTTCATCAGTAAAATGGTCATCCATTACAACCAAACTATGGAATCCTGCCTCTCCAAAAAATCCAACAACGAGTTATGTTGCACCAACCACGGGAGGATATATCTTTGGAATCTGGTCAATTACTTCGGCCCAGAACAGAGACTGGATTAGCGGTGATCCATTTTATGAAAGACAATACCTGAGTTGGATACCTCTGGGCCAGATCAAATTGTATCTCGACCAGGGTGTTGAACTGACACAGAATCCGGGCTGGTAATAGCTGATCTAAAATTTATAGTTGATTTGATAAAAGGGGAGGATTTGCTAGCAGTCCTCCCCTTATTTTTTGGAAGTCAGACCAGTTTATTTTTGGCAACTCGCCAGAGCAATAAAGACATTTTCTGCAAATATTATAGCAGAAACTTTATCAACCGTTCAAGCTAACTATGATTAAGATTTTAAGAGACATCAGGATGAAAACAGTAATAATTGTTTTATCGATATTTTACTTCAATATACTGTGTGCCCAGAGTGACACTACTCAGGTGTGCAGGGAGAAAATTTTGACAGGCATAACACAAGGTAAACTGCCCTATTTAAAATTCGGCCCGGGTATTGATCGTCTCGGTGGGGCAAAGATGACCTACCTGGATACTGCCATTGTCGTTCAGGTAATCGATAGTCTCAAAGATGATTATATTGTTCGTCTGGCGCCCAATCATCATGCTTTTATTCCCAAAGAAAATGTTCTTTTAAATGGAGAATACAAGAGAAATAACTATCAACTCACCTCATCATGGACCGTTTTGGGAGATGAAAAAAAGGACTATTTATCCATCGGATTAGATGAGCGGTTACCCTATCAAAGCATTCAGCTAATCAATCCTTCACGTATCGTTGTTGATATTTATGGTGCAACCGGAAACACCAACTGGATTACTCAGTTAAAAACTGCAAGAGAGATTAAAAATGTTTATCACGAACAAGTTGCGGATGAGCTTTTTCGTGTAACAATTGAATTAAACCATACGCAGAACTGGGGCTATTCAATTATGTACCGCAAGAAAACTTTGGTTATTGCCGTGAACCAGCAACCTGAGAATTTAGCCATCAAGAATCTTAAAATTGCTATAGATGCAGGCCATGGCGGCACAGCAACAGGAGCAACTGGAGGAAAAACAGGAGTTGAGGAAAAATTTCGAAATCTTCAGATAGCTAAATATCTGGAAAAAGAGCTTACGCGATATGGAGCAGATGTATATATGACCAGAAATGAGGATATTGATGTAAGCATGATTGATCGCACATTCTTACTTCGTGAGGCCAATCCGGATCTCCTGATCAGCATCCATCACAATGCCTCTTCTAATACTGCGGCGAGAGGGGTAAGTACATATTATCGGTACATTGGATTTAAACCACTATCAGTTGCCGTTTTAGACAGACTAATGAAGCTGGGACTAAACGATTTTGGAAACATTGGCAGCTTCAATTTTTCATTAAGTGGCCCGACTGAATACCCAAACTGTCTGGTTGAAGTCGCCTTTCTGAGCAATGAAGAAGATGAAAAGCTAATTAATGATCCGCATTTCCAAAAAGACGTCGCAAAGAAAATCCGGCAAGGGGTAAACGATTGGATTAGGAAAGCAAGACGAGATCGTTGAATATTACAACTTAGACCGTTGTCCATTTTGAAGAAAACTTAAATGTAAATACGATGAAAATACTATTTCCCCTTTGTCTGTTTCTCTTTCAAATTGGAATTGTTTCCGCTCAGAAATTTCGATTTGCTCACATTCCTGATACACAGATTGGTGGTCAACGTGCATCATCGGATCTAGCAAAGACGGTAGCAGACATTAACACCGCCAATCATATTGAGTTTGTACTTCTCACCGGAGATATTACTGAATTTGGTTCAGATGATGAGTTGCTTCAAGCCAAAAGAATCATTGACAAACTAAAAATACCTTCCTATACCTTACCGGGAAATCACGATTCCAAATGGTCGGA
>CAYHFJ010000391.1:0-2132 GCA_964355885.1 uncultured Flavobacteriales bacterium | reverse complement strand
TGCACCAACTCACGTGTTCAATGGAAATCCCTTGTAGTTTAGTCGGACAATAATGTAATAATATAGAACCTGCATGAGATTTGGTTATACCGCCCAAGCTTTTCGAAAAATGAACATGTTCGGTATATACTCTTATGAGGCCGAATCATTAATATGATTTATCGCACATCTCCAATTATTCATCGAAAATTCAAAGAGGCATCAATTCTTTAATGATTTTAGAGGAATACTGCTTGCAAATAGGCATTAGAGCCAAATTTGTTCTTATTTTTGAGTTCCTAATTCTGCCTATGCGCTTATATCCTTATCTATTTCTACTTCTATTAATTTCCTGCAACATGAAAGAGACCCTCAACGACCAGATTTTAAGCACAGAGCAAAATGCAGTCCGTGATCCGCATACCAATGCAAACGCGCAGGATGTTGTGGTTCGTCACCTTGATCTGGATTTACAAGTTAATTTTGAGAAAAAGCTACTATCCGGGAGAGCAACACTGTTTTTTGATAACAAATCAGCGTCAGATAAAATTATTCTTGATACCCGGGACTTGCACATCGAAAAAGTAACACTTGACTCATCTGACACGGAAGCAAATTTTCAGCTTGGAAAAGTTGATCCGCACTTGGGACAGGCACTCAGCATTGATATTAAACAAAATTCAAAATCGGTGACCGTTTATTATACCACTTCAGCTGATGCGCAGGCATTGCAATGGCTAAGTCCGGAACAGACAGCCGGTAAAAAGTCGCCATTTTTATTTACTCAATCTCAAGCTATCCTTGCCCGTTCCTGGGTTCCGATTCAGGATAGCCCGGGAATTCGTTTTACTTATCAGGCAACAGTACATGTACCTTCCGGTCTGATGGCAGTGATGAGTGCAAAAAATCCCCAGGAAAAAAATGCGGAGGGGAATTATAGTTTCCGAATGGATCAACCAATACCCGCTTATCTCCTGGCTCTTGCTGTTGGAGATTTTAGTTTTAAATCCCTTGATTCCCGAACAGGGGTCTATGCTGAAAATATAACACTGGATAAAGCCGTTTATGAATTTGCAGACCTGCCAAAGATGCTGGATACGGCTGAAAAATTATACGGACCTTATGCATGGGAGCAATATGATGTAATTGTTTTACCACCAAGTTTTCCTTTTGGTGGCATGGAGAATCCAAGGATTACATTTGCAACGCCCACTATTCTTGCAGGAGACAGGTCGCTTACAGCACTCATCGCTCATGAGCTTGCACATAGCTGGAGTGGAAACCTTGTGACTAACTCGACATGGAATGATTTCTGGATGAACGAGGGGTTTACGGTTTATTTTGAATCCAGAATAATGGAAGCTTTGTATGGAAAAGATTTCGCGGATATGCAAACACTATTAGGTGGAGAGGATTTAAAAGAAACCATTGCAGAATTAGGAGAGAATAGCGAAGACACACATTTAAAATTAAAATTAGACGGACGGGATCCTGATGATGGAATGAATGATGTTGCCTATGAAAAGGGTCGTCTGCTCTTAGTTCTGATGGAACAAACTTTTGGTCGTGAAAAATTTGACATCTTCCTGCGCAATCATTTTAAGAATCATGCTTTTGGTACAATTACCACCGAGCAATTTATTGAAGAGTACAAACGGGATCTGATAGGTTCTGACTCTTCTAAGGCGAAAAGTATAAACATCGACAGATGGATCTATGGACCCGGTATTCCTGAGAATGCTCCGATAATTACTTCCGTTCGTTTTGAGAATGTTGCAAAGCAAGTCGAAGCCTGGAAATCCGGAACAAAAGCAGCTGATCTTGACACTAAGAATTACACAACCAGTGAGTGGTTGCGTTTTCTTGGTATGCTTCCAGGAAAACTAAGCCATGAACAAATACGTGAATTAGATGATGCGTTTCATTTTTCAATATCGGGAAATTCAGAAATTCTTTTTGCATGGCTTGAACGGGCGATAAATAATCAGTATAAAGAAAGTTACCCTGTTGTAAAGAAGTTTCTTATTGAAATTGGAAGACGAAAATTTGTGAAACCCTTATTTGCAGCACTTGTAAAAACCCCGGAAGGAAAAATATTTGCCAATGAGATTTACAAAGAATCCCGGCCTAATTATCATTATGTAACACAAGCA
>CAYHFJ010000390.1:0-2154 GCA_964355885.1 uncultured Flavobacteriales bacterium | reverse complement strand
AATGGTGCACAAATTGCCAATATTCCGGAGTACCTGGTTACGGCAAGGCTGGACGAAAGTCAGCTGTCGCGCAGACACGGAAGATACATCTTTAACCAGGAGATGAGATTGCAGCGGGAGATGCTCCAACTGCATTTCCTCAACAGGTGGGAATATTCCAGAAACCTTGTACTGCGGGCTTTCCCGAGGTTGCTGCCCTTTTGGGTATTGAAACTCATTTACAGAGTGCTGCATTAATAACCAAAGTGGATAACCTGGTCAGCATTGTCGTGACGAGTTACAACCATGCAGAATTTCTCCCGCAACGCATGGAGAGTCTGCTGGCCCAGACCTATTCAAATATTGAAATCATCGTTGTCGATGATGGCTCTACAGACGGCAGTCGCGAATATCTGAACACATTCAAGGTTTATCCGAAGGTCAGTCTTTTCTTCCTGGAAAGCAACAAAGGATATGTTTATGCATCCAATTTCGGAGCAGGCAAAGCCAAAGGGGAATACATCATTTTTGCGGAATGCGACGATTATTCTGAACCGGATCAGGTCGCCACACTGTATCAGGCATTAACAACAATTACCGGCGTTGGTGTTGCCTGGTCCCGCAGCCACCTTATCGATGAAAAAGGCAGAATAATCGGCAGCGATTTTCAAGAACGGAGTAAAGCATTTCAAGATTACTGCAACTCAGATGTTCAGATCTCCGGAGGGATGGTTCAAAAATTTTTGTTGCACTCTTGCGTGGTCCCCAACATGAGTGCTGCCATGTTCAGGAAATCATTGTTTACCGGGATTGGCGGACTTTCAGACAAATACCAATTAAGTGCCGACCTCGATTTCTGGGTTCGCATGGCCGAAGCAGGAGATTTTTATTACCTGAAGAAACCGCTTAATTATTTCAGATCCCATCCCGATACGGTCAGAAATAATCTTGGACATTCCGTTCAGCTGATTGAAATGATCGACATCATCAGTTCACTGAAGAAAAAAGTCAAAAGCACCCGGAAAGAAAAAATAGACCTGAAGATCCGTCTCGGAATTTCCTGGTTCATTAGTGGGAAAAGAGATTTTGCCTCATTTAGCAAAACCTTCCTGAGCGTTTTAACGAGCACCTTCCGGCATGAGCCGCTTCTTCTGTTCTTCCTGTTTTTAAGTTTACCGGTTCTAGCTGCAAGGAAAATTGGAAAGCTTCTGAATATATAAATATGAGGAATCCGCGAATATCAGTAGTGATGCCTGTTTACAATGCGGAGCAATTTCTCAAAGAATCGATCAACAGCATCCTCAACCAATCATTCACTGATTTTGAACTGCTGATCGGCGATGACGGCAGCACTGATTGCTCTCCGGCAATCATAAGCTCTTTCAAAGACAACCGGATTACCGTTTTCAGAAACGAAAAAAACCTGGGCATTTCCAACACGCTAAACAGACTTATAGCGGCGTGCAAGGGCGAATACATCGCCAGACAAGACAGCGATGACATTTCACTGCCAAAAAGGTTAGAGAAACAAGTAGAATTTTTAGATAAAAATCCAGAGATTGGAGTTTGTGGAACACAGATAACGGTGTTTGGCAGCAATAATAAACGGTTCAGGGTTCCACTTCAGAATGAGGATATTAAGGCAAGTATGCTGGTTTTCAGTCCCATTTGTCAACCGACAGTGATGTACAGAAAATCCTGCCTGACAGATCAGTACAATCCTTCCTTTGTCGTTGCCGAGGATTATGCCTTCTGCTATGAGCTGTCAAAAAACACAAAACTGGCCAACCTGCCAACTATTTTATTGAAATACAGGTGGCACGAAAATAGCATCAGTCGGACAAAAGAGAATTTGATGGACGAATCCGTCAAATCAATCAAGGCAACGATTTTTAAAGAGACGCTCAACCATCAAATAAATGAGAAGGAGACGAAGCTCCTGACTCTGGCTGAGGCCTCCTTTTTATCCTCCTTCTCCGATCTGGCTTTCTTCGAAAAATTTCTCCTCAAAATACGTTCTAAAAACAAGGATACAGCCTATTACAACGAGCAAGCGTTTCAACGACGAATCTTCAAACTATGGTCTTCCGCTTGCTTCAAATTAAAAGGAGTCCGCTTAATCAAGAAGATCAGCACTTATTTGCAATCAGAATTGTTCAGCCTCAATGATTTTCT
>CAYHFJ010000389.1:0-2184 GCA_964355885.1 uncultured Flavobacteriales bacterium | reverse complement strand
AAGAGAGAAGAGAGAAACGAGAAACGGAGATTGATTAGTGATAATAATTTCTTCTATAATTCGTGTAATTTGTGTAATTTGTGGTAAGGCCGGGGTTAATTTGTGTTCTAATTTGTGTAATTTGCGGTAAGTTAGGGGGGTTAATCTATTTTAATATGTGGTAACGGGTTAATCGAAAAATATAATCCAAAAACAAAAATGAAAAAAGTGGCATTGATCACAGGTGGAACCCGCGGCATCGGAATGGGAATTGCCATTGAGCTGGCTAAAGCAGGATTTAATTTGGCTTTGAGCGGAAAACGGGAACAAACAGCTGTCAGGGACGTTCTGGAGGAACTGGAGGAGCACGGCTGTGAAGTGGCTTATTTCATGAGCGATGTGTCGGTCGCAGCCGAACGGTTACAACTGCTTGAAGCTGTGATAAAGCGGTTTGGTAAAATTAATGTCCTGGTAAACAATGCCGGCATCGCTCCATCTGAAAGACGAGATATTCTGGATGCCACCGAAGAAAGTTTCGAGGAGGTGATCCATGTCAATCTGCAGGGGCCCTATTTCCTGACACAATCGGTGGCAAATCAAATGATAGAAATCAAGAAGCAGATACCGGAGGAGTTCTATTGTATTATTAATGTGTCCTCTGTCTCCGCTTCCTTTGCCTCAGTGAACCGGGGCGAGTACTGCATCTCAAAAGCCGGAATTGCCATGGCCACCAAATTGTGGGCCACCCGCCTGGGTGAATTTGATATTCCGGTGTATGAAATCCAGCCAGGTGTGATCCGCACTGATATGACATCCGGGGTACAAAAGAAATACGATCTGCTGTTTCAAAATGGATTTGCCATACAGTCAAGGTGGGGTTTACCCTCAGATGTTGGCAAGGTTGCAGCCGCAATGGCTACAGGTAGCATGCCTTATTCTACCGGACAAGTGGTGTTGGTGGACGGTGGAATGTCGGTTCCAAGATTGTAATTCAAAATCAAGCAGTTAATTTTTACCCTTAGTGAAACCTTGGTTTCACTAAGGGTAAATGATAATTGACTAAAAAATTAGTTAAATAATCTTAATGCTATTGTGTGACTATAAATATAGTTGTACATTTGTTTTGAAGGATTGACAATTAATAAAAACAAATATGCAATTAACAAGATCAGAAGAACAAGTCATGCAGATCCTCTGGGAGCTGGGCGAAGGACTGGTCAAAGATATTCTTGATAAGTTCGAAGAACCCAAACCTGCACGCAACACGGTATCCACAGTCGTACGAATTCTCGAGAAAAAGGGCTTTGTCAGCCACAAGGACTATGGCAAAGTGTTTGTCTATTATCCACTGGTGCTAAAAAAAGAGTATTCCGGAAAGCAGCTTTTCGGGTTGATGAACAACTATTTCAACAACTCTTTCCCTGCCATGGCTTCCTTCTTTGCCAAAGAGAACGATTTGTCGATCCGCGATCTTGAATTGCTGCTGGAAGAGACTAAAAAGGAATTGGTCAACCGCAATAAATCCGAATAAGATGGAAACAATTGGACTGCTTCTGTTAAAATCAGCCGCATGGCTGGCCGGTTTCGCACTGGTTTATCTGGTGGTCTTGCGCAACGAGCGTTATTTCAGACTCAACAGGCTCTACCTGCTGTGCGGAATTGCGGCTTCATTGCTGTTCCCATTTTACACCTTCCATTACAATGTTGTCATTCCTTTTAATCCGAATGTAAATGCCATGGTTGGTGAATTAACTGCGGGTGCGATCGTGCCTGAAGAATCAATCGCGCCAACGCTTTATTTCTGGATCTACCTGACCGGTATCACGGCTGTTTTGCTTCGGCTGCTCTTTCAGACGTGGAAGATCATCCGCAAATTGCGGGAAACCGGTTACGAACAAATCGGAGTAGCCAAAATTGTTCGTACTTCGGAATATGCCTCCTCATTTTCATTTTTCTCTTACGTCTTTGTCAATCCTTCAACGTCGACAAACGAGATGCAAGAGATCATGAACCACGAGCGGGAGCATATTCAGCAACGACACTGGTTTGATTTGCTGCTTGTCGAGTTGATTTGTGTGGTGCAATGGTTCAATCCTTTTGCCTGGATTTATGCCCGTCTGGTGCGCCAGAACCATGAATTCCTGGCAGATGAGAAGGCTTTGCAGTGCTCGGTCGATCCGGTCATTTACCAGGCAGCACTTTTAA
>CAYHFJ010000388.1:0-2186 GCA_964355885.1 uncultured Flavobacteriales bacterium | reverse complement strand
CGGTCAGATTGTTTTTTATATTTTTTGAATAAATCCTCCCTTGAAACAATGCCTTTTAGATATTCGTAATACTCATCAGGAACATTATTTCGTGTAAATTGACGATAAAACGCCCTTAGTTCAAGAGTTTGATGTGCAAAATCATCCATTTCAATGGACAGTTTGATTTTGAATAGCGGAGTTCCATTTTCCGTTTTAAGGGATGAAAAGCCCTCCCCCAAACCACCAGGTCCGGCGAAGAGATCGATAATTGGAATGGGAGGGGTGGTCATCATTGTTGGGATTATAGCATTCCTCAAATTCCTGCGGTCTCACCATAACCACACATTCAGTTTTCCAGCGTGGCTCATTAGTTCAAAATATTATTAAATTCCGCAGGTGATTTTGCGACAATCAATCTTTCGAAAGAATTTAGATTGATATCATATCCAATTTTTTCGACACATTTTGAAAGTTCAGGGGAAAAGCTCTCCATGGTTATGGATGGAAATTCGCCATTTACGGTAAATATGGCTTCACTTAAAACTTCAAGTGTAAGATTTCGATACTCTTCCTGATGGAGCTGTGAATATCCCACCTGTGCCAATCCGTTTTCAAAGGAAGTTATTTGCAAATAATTTTCCCCAAGTTTTTCCCGGCATAATAAAATCAAATCCGGAAGCGTAATACCTGTTCCCGAGTCATCACGGAGACAGAGACTAAATAAATACAAATTCTTGTTTTCGGATTGAGCCAATTGTTCCAAGCCATTGATATGATGAATTCGTCCACGTGAATTGATGGTTCCCTTAACTTCCACATCAAAATTTGGAAATGTAAAATCTTTTGCCTCACCTGAAGGGCCTCGCCATCCGTTAATAGCCTCAGCTCCGAGCGCCGGTATTAACCAATTTGTCAAAAACCATAATTCAGAAAAAAGCCCTATTTGTTCCTGTCTAGTCAGAATTTGGGAAGGAAGATTTGCCCAGAACCTTCTCCACTTTTCCAATACTCGAAGTATTTCACCGGCGGGTTGTTTACGCCTTGTTATCAGACTTTCAGCCAGCTCTGCAATTACCTGATCAAAAACAACAAATCCAGAAACATCCCCGCATTCAAGATCATAATATTTGAGGGTTTCCCTTCCGCCAACAGTTAAGTCCCTGGTTTGAACGGTTATTCCTCTGCTTCTTCGGTCCATTACCTCTTCATCATTCTTTTCCAGTGAAATTAGAAAATGTCTGCATCCAACAGAATCAACCGCACAATATAAACGCTTGGATTCATCGGGAAACGCCAGTTTGGCGATAATTTTCTCGCCGGATATTTTTGAATCCTGCAATTGAGTCCATGTTTGTGGATTTAACTGTCTGGTCATAATGCCCTCCATCCTACAGTACCTACGACATATTCTCCAAAAATAGTTGATGCCTTATCTGTTCCAGGGAACGACAGGGAAATTCCAATAATATCCGCCGCCAGAGAATTATTTGGATCATCAAAAAGGGGGCGGCGATTTGGTTTCAAATTGCCGTAGGATCCTGAAAACTTACTGATTGGATAGATTAGAAGAAGTCCATTGGAGGGATTCCTTGCCATTCGATAAGAGGTACGCCATCCAAATTTATTCTCAGAATTTCTCATTATCTCTGCTGCGCGTTCCAACTCTTCACCTGACATTCCCGCAGATTCATCCTGGGGACTTGAAATTGACCCAATCGATTCAGGGTCTGATATCAACCTGGTACGTCCGTTCAAGTAGACGGGCTTCTCCAGTCCAAAATCAATTTTGCCCAAACTTAAATCCCCAGTAGCCCTTCCGAATACAGCCACCGTCCAATTTTTTAACTCTTCTGCAAGGTTCTGTTTTTCTATATATGAAATCAGAAGTGGCATAACAAAGTCTCTTGATTCATTGTAAACCTCATAAGAGCTTAAAAAATCCAAGACTTTGTCTGTATTGACTTGAGTCCAAACCGGGCCTTTTTCCTCCCAAGATGGATTACCTAATTGTGCAGTAAAATCCCGCGTTGCATCTAAATTGCTTTCCAGCATTTGAAAAAGCCTTAGAGGATCCTGGAATGGAAACCTCACGGTTTCTCTCGATTTGTTGGAATAGCTTTGCTCAACAGTTATTGAAGTGCCGTGTCTTTGTTTTAGCCGACTGGTGACCAGCATTCCGGGGTGTTGAACAATCCGCATGCCAA
>CAYHFJ010000387.1:0-2202 GCA_964355885.1 uncultured Flavobacteriales bacterium | reverse complement strand
TCTTTTACATAAATGACTCCGGAATCAGGAATGACCAAACCAAGCAGACATTTTATGAGCGTAGTTTTTCCAGAGCCATTCGGGCCAATTAAACACACTACTTCCCCTGCCTCAAATTGAACACTCACATCCTTCAGGACATCCAACTTTCCAAATGACTTACTTAAATTTTCAATTCTGATCATATATAAATGGCTTCATCTGAGGTTCTTTATCCTTAAATTCTTCTGGCGTAATCGTGGGCACAACCCTTTCTGTTTGATTCAACAAATCAACAAAAAAACTATGTAACATCATCAGTGTATGTGGAGACTCCTCTGTTAGCTTAGAGTAAAAGCTTACAGGATGAAACGGTACATCACCGGTATGATTTTTATCCAAATCATAGCCACTGTACTGATCCCAATAATTGCGGTAAATATAATTCATATTGCGTGATGCATTTGTAGCCATATCAAATGTATTTGCTTTGAAATTATTACTGCTGAGTGTATCGTCATAACAATCGC
Organism: uncultured Flavobacteriales bacterium; assembly: GCA_964355885.1. Classification (GTDB taxonomy): domain Bacteria; phylum Bacteroidota; class Bacteroidia; order AKYH767-A; family 2013-40CM-41-45; genus QQVM01. Next base: position 1,693 of record CAYHFJ010000387.1, on the reverse strand, counting down.
CAAGAATCCGAACCGCCCAGCCATTTCGAATAAACTCATTTTCATGAATAATAGTATTGTGTGATCCCTCCATGTATAAACCGGTAGTGTTTCTTGAAAAAACATTATTTTTGATCACACTATTTGAAATATCTTTTAAAAGCAAGCCGAAAGCTGCACTTCCCCAATTGAATTCAAATCTGTTATTCTCCATCAACACATTCTTGGTATACATCACAGCCACACCGGAACCGTTTTCCCGAAAAACATTATGCTTATAGGTGTCGTTATCAGAAAACATAAAATGCAATCCGTAGCGTAAATTTTTCTCGCTCAAATTGCCAATAATTGAACTGTATTTTACAAATTCGAAATAGATTCCGTCCCGATGTCCACTGATGTGATTTTCCAGAATAGTATTGTGGTCACCTTTCCATAAATGAATACCATTACCTGAAGAAGTCTCTGTCTTCGCGAAACCCTCAACTCTGTTATTCTGAATCCGGCAATAACTTGAATTAGCCAGATAAATGGCAAAGTAATTATTATAAAAATGATTCCCTTCAACAACACAGGCTTTAACTTCATCGAGCCGAACCCCGGCTATTTCCTTTATGTCACTGAACCCCGAATTACGAATTATAAAACCGCTGATTGCTGTTCCTGAAGCTCGCACTGTAATGACAGCCTCCTTGAAAAGACCATCTAAAACCGGCATATCTTTACCGATCAGGCTGATTCTTCTGTCAATGATGATTCTTCCCTCTGAATAAACACCAGGCGCAACAACAACTGAATCCCCGGCAAGGCTCACCGCTATCGCTGCTTTGATTGACTTATACTGAAAAGACTTCCCAACGGAGATTGTTTTTCCCTGAATCAAAAAGGGGGAAAAAAAAAGAAAAAATATCAATAAAAAAAAATTGTTCCTAAGGCAGGGAAAAACAACATTATTGCAATCTCCGGCGTGCCTCTTCCCATGTCCAAACATCTCCTCCATATTCAGTAAAATAGGTGTCAATTGTTTCTTTCTTTTTTACGGCACTTAAATTAGCCCCCATAGGACTTGGCAACTTTTCACTATGCAAATAAAACGCTTTTTCTGCTTCAATAAACTCACCCGGGGCAGAATGATCAATCACCAGAAGCGATCGTACCGGATATTCAGCAGTTGGATACTTTTTTACATACTCAATAAGACATTCGGCACTGTCAAATTTATATATCTTCCCTTTTGAGGTTATTATCTCAGCTCCATAGCGCTTATCCATGATCGTCATCTTGCAAAGCTCACATAAATCCTTCCCGATTTCAATCGGTCTGGGTCCGGATGAACAGCCCATTATGCAGGATGACAAGAGCAAAAGCAAAGCTATCCGGAAGAGCATTGAATTACTTAACCTCATACTGCAGACAGCTTATTCTTGTACCGCTTCTTCTTTCCTTGCAGAAAAAACTCATCCACAAAGACCAGGAAGGCCGCTGTCCCTGACACCACAATTAACCAGCCTCCTGTTGAAGGAAAGGAACAAGCGTAAAAATTCAATAATTCAGTACAACCAATCAGAGGGGGCTGATAGCTCATTCCGGGAATTTTAATCGCAGCGCGTGGGTCCAGATTGTGCCCGTAGTCATATTCCCAAAGCCAAAAATCATAAACACCGGAAGCTGAAATGACCAGAAATGAAATAAACCAAAATGAGATCGGAAGAGC
>CAYHFJ010000386.1:0-2205 GCA_964355885.1 uncultured Flavobacteriales bacterium | reverse complement strand
ACCAACTCACGTGTTCAATGGAAATCCCTTGTAGTTTAGTCGGACAATAATGAAAAAAAATATTTATAGAGTATTTTTTAATTTTTATCAATTAAAATTTCCAGTCATAGGTATTTAATTCTTTAATACAAAGGGAGAGTAGGTTAATACAGTTTGAAATATCACTTTTATCCGCCATTTCAATAACCTGATGTATGTGTCTGGTCGGGATAGAAATAGCACCGGCAATGGCTCCTGTTTTTCCCATACGCTGAATACCGGCTGTGTCTGTTCCTCCGGCTTGGAGAATTTCAGGTTGCCACTTAATTTTCGCCTTATTAGCTGTTTTTTTCATGTATTCAACCATGCGTAAATCACAAATGGTAGAAGAATCCATAATCTTAATGCCTGCACCCCCGCCGAGTGTGGTGACCATTTCATGTGGTTGTGCCCCTGGTACGTCGTACGCGATGGTTGTGTCAAGACCAAATCCAAAGTCTGGTTCAATCTGGTGTGCGGCTACACCGGCACCTCGGATTCCGACTTCTTCCTGAACTGTAAATACTCCGTATACATCATACGGACTTGACTTTAGTTTGCGTAGAGTCTCCAACAAAATAAAAACAGAAACCCTGTTATCAATGGATTTACAATTCACGCAATTACCCATTTCGATCAGTTCCCGCTGTCTTGTGATCGGATTGCCAACAGTAATATATTTATCAACTTCTTTTTTCGACATGCCAAGATCAATAAAATAATCATGGATCTGTGGTACTTTAGTTCTCTCATCAGCTGTCATAATGTGAATGGGTTTGCTTCCCATTACTCCGATCAGATCCTTTTTTCCATGCACGACTACTCTCTGTGCTGTAAGTGTTTTGGGGTCAAATCCACCAAGGGTATGAAAACGTAAGAAACCTTTTTCGTCAATGTGAGTCACCATAAATCCAATCTCGTCCATGTGCGCGGCGATCATTACTTTTTTAGGTTGCTTTCCTTTTTTAAATGCGGTGACATTTCCAAGATTATCAACACTGACTTTGTCAACCAAAGGTGTTACTTCACGTAACACAATTTCACGAATACGATTTTCAAAACCCGGCGCACCCGCGGTTTCACATATTTCTTTCAAAAGCGGAATATTAAGTGACATAAGCGTGTTAGGATTTATTTTTTAAATATTATTTAGTTAGTTGACTATCCCCAGTTTAATCATATTTGTTTTTCCCTGATCTTCTAAGGGTACACTGGCAAGATTAATGACTAAGTCGCCCGGTTTCAAAATATTTTTCAATTTCAAGATTTCCTGAAGTTCAGTAATCGTTTGATCGGTGGAGACTGTCCGGTCATAATAAAACCCATGAACTCCCCAAATTAAACTGAGAACACTTAATAATGCAGGTACATCTGTAAAAATAAATATATCAGCTTGCGGACGTTGAGCTGCGACTTTATAAGCGGTATATCCGGATCGGGTTACTCCAACGATAGCATTTGCGCCAACCTGTGATGCCATCACGCACGCGTTATAACAAACCGAATCTGAAATAAAAGAAGGGCTTGATACATCCGGTTGGTAATTCCGGTTGTATCGGAATGAATTCGCTTCAACGGTTGCAATAATTTTACGCATATATTCAACAACTTTTACCGGGTTCTTACCAACAGAGGTTTCTCCGCTAAGCATAACGGCATCAGCCCCGTCCATCACTGAATTTGCAACGTCGTTCACTTCCGCCCGTGTAGGTGTATTATTCGTAATCATCGATTCCATCATTTGTGTGGCGATGATAACCGGCTTGGTAGCCCTTATACATTTTTCAACCAGCATTTTCTGGATGATGGGAACTTGCTCCATTGGGAGTTCAACACCCAGATCGCCTCTCGCAACCATCAGCGCGTCTGTCTCCCGGATGATCTGATCAATGTCATCAAGTGCTTCAGGCTTTTCAATCTTTGCGATGACCCTTATCTTTTTTCCTGCACGGGCAATTCTTGATTTCAGATCAAGAATGTCATTTGCGTTTCGGACAAAAGAAAGTCCTATCCAGTCAACATCTTGCTGAATTGCAAAATCAAGATCTTCAATATCCTTTTCAGTCAGACTTGGTAATGATATTTTTGTGTTCGGTAAATTGACACCTTTTCTTCCAGATAATATCCCACCTCCTTCGATCACGGCAATTACTTCGTCTTTCATATTGGTATCCTTCACACGCAACT
>CAYHFJ010000385.1:0-2207 GCA_964355885.1 uncultured Flavobacteriales bacterium | reverse complement strand
GAGTAGATTAAATAGATTATTCAATGAAAAATCAGGTAAATGTTTTGATGTAGCCCTTGACCATGGGTTTTTTAATGAATTAACCTTTTTGGGTGGTATAGAGAACATTGAAAAGTCTGTTAAAATACTGATTGAAGCAGATCCTGATGCAATTCAATTAACTGTTGGACAGGCACATCATTTACAGTCTGTACCCGGAAAGAAAAAGCCTGCTTTAGTTTTAAGAACAGACGTCGCAAATGTTTATGGTCTTGAACTTCAATCCGTTTTATATAGCAGAATGATAGAAGAGCCGGTACTCCAGGCAATTCGTCTTGATGCAACCTGTGTGGTTGTTAATTTGTTCCGTATCCCGGGAGCCCCTGAGGTAACGGATCAGTGTATTCAGAATATTTTGAAGCTAAAGCCAATGTGCGACTATTACTCTATGCCACTAATGATTGAGCCATTGGTATTCCGCCCAAATAGTGAAGCGGGCGGCTATATGGTTGATGGTAATATTGATATTATCTTACCTCTTGTAAGACAGGCTGTTGAATTGGGAGCTGATATTATTAAGGCAGATCCTTGCGATAATGTAGCAGATTATCATAAAGTTGTTGAGGTAGCCGGTACTATTCCAATTCTGGTAAGAGGTGGTGGACGTGCCGAGGATGAGGAGTTATTGGATCGTACGTATAAATTGATGAAACAAGGTGTAAAAGGGATAGTTTATGGCAGAAATGTAGTTCAGCATGCTAATTCTGGTGGAATGACCAGGGCATTAATGGCAATTGTACACGATGGTGCAAAGCCTGAAGATGTGATAAGTTGGGTTAAGGGTAATAAATAAAGATTGTCTGCCGGCAATTGTTTTGGAGGTTCCCGCTTTCGCGGGAATGACAAGCAATTGGGAGTATTAAGGAGATTCCGGCCTTCGCCGGAAACTAAGTGTGCGGTTCTTACCGCTCCGATCCCAGCGAAGGCTGGGATCTCCCAATTAACAGCAAAACTTTGTCATTCCCGCGAAAGCGGGAACCTCCCTATCAAAAAAATATGTGTAAAAGGTAACTACCGGCAATCCGGTTTATTATCATCTAAATAATTAAATACAATATGAAAGTAGTAAACGTTGGTATTATTGGTGGTGGTTTAATGGGGAAAGAAGTAGCCGGTGCTTTTGGACGCTGGTTCTCCCTGAATGACTACCCCGTGAAAGTCGAGTTAAAAGCTGTCTGTGATCTGGATGCTAATACTTTAAAATGGTATGAGCAAATACCTTCGGTTGAATTATTAACTACAGATTATAAAGAGTTACTGGCCTCATCTAAGGTTGATGTAGTTTATGTTGCCCTTCCTCATTTTCTTCATGAGCAATATTATATCGAAGTAATTAATGCAGGTAAAGATCTATTGGCTGAAAAGCCTTTTGGAATGGACCTTGAAGCTGCAAAAAAAATCAATGAAAAAATTGCCAATTCGAAGAGTTTTGTAAGATGTTGTTCAGAGATGCCCTTTTTCCCGGGACCTCAGCGGGTAATCACTGAAGCCCTATCCGGAAGAATCGGAGAGATCATCGAAATAAATGCAGGTTTTTGTCATTCAAGTGATTTGGATCCTCTTAAACCAATTAACTGGAAAAGACTTTCAAAATTCTGTGGTGAAATTGGTGTCATGGGTGATTTGGGTATGCATGTGATGCACATCCCAATCAGAATGGGTTGGATACCTGACAAGGTATATGCTCATCTGCAAAAGATCATTACTACAAGACCGGATGGAAAGGGCGGTTGGACTGAAGGCGATACATGGAATAATGCAAGCCTGTCGACTTCAGTAAAAATTGGGGAGAATGATATTCCAATGTCTCTTGAAATGAAGCGATTAAAACCCGGTGAGACTAATTCCTGGTATATTGAAATCCTTGGAACTGAAGGCGGAGTACGCTACAATACGAAGGATACCAAGGCATTATGGACCTTTAGACGCGAAAAGGAACAGTTGTGGCAACGAGTTGATCTTGGATTTCAGGTTCCATTTCCGGTAAGCACCGGAGGAATATTTGAACCTGGCTTTTCTGATTGTTTTTTGCAGATGCTGGCGGCATATTTTGCTGAACGCGAAGGATTTTTAAATGGCCGCTTTGGCTGTGTAACTCCTGAAGAAGCACTCATAAGTCATAAGTTATTTAATGCAGCTTTAAAATCTCATGAGACTAAATCTGTTGT
>CAYHFJ010000384.1:0-2211 GCA_964355885.1 uncultured Flavobacteriales bacterium | reverse complement strand
AATCACCCGCCACAAAAGCACCAAGAAAACAAAAAGAAATTTTGGAGCCGGTCACAGGAGACGATCTTCCTTTCTAAGGGGAAAAAGAGCCTTGCCGAGCAAGGTTTTTTTATGGTCGCCATATTACTCACTTCTGAGAAACGACCAGGAGAAAGTGTTGCACAAACAAGACAATGATTATTGTGGGAGTTCCATCTGGCAAATAAAAATCAAGACAATAATCAGATGAAATACGCTGTTACACTCAAATTGCTGGATGATCCGTCCTCTGATGGAGATCACCAGGACGGGAATGACAGGTGCTGGGCAGCTGCTGGAAGCTTATGTTATTACTGCTGCACCTCCGGCACTTTGTTTACCTGGGTATAATGAATTGGAAGCTATCTCCGTTATGATTGTTAACGATCATTTGCATTCCATGATCCGAGATTTAGATCTTCATACTGTGGTCATAATTTTATAGTTTGTTCATTCTGATGTCATGTTCATTTTAAATGAACAATTCACAGGGCTGAACAAATTGATTTTAATATTTTACTGAAAGTATAGTAAATATTGAATAATGTTCATTACATTTGACTGTTCATTTAAAATGAACCATTAAAATTAGTGAACAAGCGGTTATGAAAAAGGAAAAATACATTCTTGAAGAGGCCATAAATAGCCTTCTCAAGTATACCCGTATACAAGCTATCGTAAAGGATGGCAGACTCAGGCGCGATGCAATTCTGGAAATAGCCAAAGAAGAGTTTGTCGTTGAGACAAAACCAGAGATCACAAAGGGTAACAAAGGAATTGTTCTGGCACAGCTCAAGGAGGTATCTCGTGAAAATAACTTGCCAATAATTCTGTTAACAAAATACATCCCGACCGAAATAGCCAAAGAGTATGTGAATGAAGGAGTATTTTACCTTGATGTTGCAGGGAATTGTAATATCAGACAAAATAACCTGGTGCTTTTGGTTGAAGGGAAAAAGATTGAACGGATGGCAAAAGTCAATCAGCCACGTGCATTTCAGGAAGCTGGAATTAAGTTGATTTTTCTTTTTTTAGTTGATCCCGAAAAAGTTCAACTCACCTACCGTGAACTTGCAGAGCTTGCAAATATCTCTTTAGGTTCTGTGGGTACAATTATGCAGGAACTTATTGATCTCAATTTCATTCTCAAAACGAAGCAAACGATGAAGCTCAAGAACAGCAAAGAGCTCCTGAATCGTTGGATTATTGCCTACCACGATGTATTAAGACCCCGGTTATTAATGAGACATATGCGTTTTGTGAGACCGGAAAACTACACCAAATGGAAAGAAATTAATCTGAATGAACCCGATGGACGTGCATTTTGGGGGGGTGAGCCGGGAGCCAACTTGCTTACCAACTACCTGCATCCCGGTATTTTTACCATATACACCTGCCGCAATTGGCAAAGTTTCAAGGACATTGGACTTGTACCTGATGAAACCGGAAACGTGGAGGTATTGGTAATATTCTGGAGTCCAGAAACGTGCTTGGGCATTCCCCCTGTTTTAATTTATGCTGATTTGAGGAGCAGTGGAAGCGATCGTAACATAGAAACCGCAAATATGATCTTGAAGAATGAGCTACAATATATCAAGTGAAAATTTCAGCAATCCCTTATTAAAGGAGTTGCTTGAGAAATTAACAGTCTTTTTTGACTCAATAGAATCAGAGTTTTATGTAATTGGCGCCACTGCGCGTGATATCATTCTTAGTGGTATCCATAAGCAGGTTGCTGCCCGGAAAACCAATGACCTGGATATTGCAATTGCAATTCCCGATTGGTCAAAATTTCAGGACATTTCAGAGAGCTTGTGTAAAATTGAGGGTTTTGAGAAATCGAAGATGGAAGTACAGCGATTTTTCTACAAGACCCATTATCAATTGGATATAGTCCCTTTCGGGGAAATTGCCAAAGCCGATAAAATGATCTACTGGCCACCTGAAGAAAATCAGGCAATGTCAGTCTCTGGGTTTACAGATGTGGTAAAGCATGCCCTTGAAATTTCAGTGGATGATAAATTCGTAATTCATGTGGCTACTTTACCGGGAATTTTCATTCTCAAATTAAATGCATGGAGTAACCGGAATGTCGAAACCAACAGAGATGCCGATGATATGGCTTTTATTATCTCTACCTATCTCGAAATCAATGAGCAACGTGTGGTAGACGAGAACTATGACCTATATGAG
>CAYHFJ010000383.1:0-2235 GCA_964355885.1 uncultured Flavobacteriales bacterium | reverse complement strand
GCAGAGAATTTAAATACCCATTTATGATCAGGATTCCCTGGTGGATATCCTGGTGGTTTTATGCTCTGGTGATTGTTGGAATTGTGACTCTTATTTATTTATTCATAAAAATGAGAGAACTGGAGCATAGACGTCAAAGAAAATCATTGAAAAACAAAATTGAAGAGCAAACATTTGAACTTAAAGAAAAATACAAAGAGTTAGAGCGTTAAACAAAGAACTACAGGTAGCGAATTCCGAAAAGGATAAGTTCTTCTCGATCATTGCACATGATGTAAGAGGACCACTTAGCACTTTTATGTTGTTTACAGAAATTATGGCCGAAAATTTACAGGCATACGATATGGCAGAGATTCAGACCATGATTGGAAGTATGAAAGAATCAGCAACAGGATTGTTCAAACTTCTCGAAAATCTTTTGGAATGGACAAGAATGCAGCGTGGATTAATCAGTTACAATCCGGAACAGCTAAATCTGATCAATGTCTTTAGTGATTCCATCGAAACAATACATCAAACTGCTAAAAATAAATCAATTGCCTTAGTTGTTGATATATCCTCTGATATAGAGGTTGTTGCCGACAAGAATATGCTTGAGTCTGTAATTAGAAACCTTCTTTCCAACGCCATAAAATTTACCGTTAAAGGTGGAAAGGTAACCATTAGAGCAAAATACGCTGACAGCAAACGAGTGGAAATAACTGTCACAGATACCGGAATTGGGATGGAAGAATCAATGCTGAAGGAGCTCTTTAAAATTGACAGCCAACAAAACAGGAGAGGCACAGAAGGAGAGATAAGTGCCGGATTGGGGCTGCTTTTATGCAAAGATTTCGTTGAAAAGCAGAATGGTAAAATTTGGGCGGAAAGTAAAGAAGGCAAAGGAAGTATCTTTCACTTTACACTGTATTCTGCTTCTTAATAGTTAGAAATAATTATCTTTGGGATCAATTGATCTACCTGAAAATCATGAAAATTGGAAAATAGTAGCAAGCTAAAAAGCCCAATTCATTGGGTTTCATGGTTTTTGATTGTCTCATTGACGGTCACAGCCCTTCTGTCTTTCTTGAAAATATTTAACATGGCCGATTTAGGCAGCGATTTGCTGACGGCCAGCAGAGCGATCTCGATTCTGGCCTTTGGGCTGGTTGCCTGGCGGAAAAAATCCCTGACTATCTGGATCTTGTTTGGACTGGCAGCAGGAGCTGAATTTGGTTATGATTTTCCGAAAATGGCAGGTTCTCTGGGATTTCTGAGCGAGATTTTTCTACGGATGATCAAAACCATCATTGCTCCTTTGTTATTTGCAACACTTGTTAACGGTATAGCCGGGCATACTGATTTAAAACAGGTTGGACGAATGGGTTGGAAATCACTTCTATATTTTGAAATTGCTTCAACCCTTGCCCTTTTCATTGGCTTAATTGCGATCAATATTTCCAAAGCCGGAGTTGGAATCAATCTTTCTGCCATGACCGGTAATGTCCCTGCAGTAGCCGGAAAAATGCAGACGACACAAGAGTTTATCCTACATATATTCCCCGAAAATATTGCAAAAGCCATTGCAGAAGGGAATATCCTTCAGATCGTCATTTTCAGCATCATTTTTGGGATAGCCCTCTCCATGCTGGATGATAAATATAAATCTCCCATGTTGAAATTTACGGCAAGCTTAACGGAGGTGATGTTTAAATTTACCAATATTGTCATGTATTTTGCGCCAGTTGCAGTCTTTGCATCCATCGCATACACCATAGGCCACATGGGAACAGATGTACTTTTTACTCTGTTAAAACTCCTTGCTACTCTTTATGTTGCGCTGATTGCCTTTCTGCTGCTGGTTTTACTCCCCATAGCTCTGCTTTTCAGGATACCCGTTTTGAAATTCATGTCGGCAGTTTCCAAGCCGGCCTCAATAGCTTTTGCAACTGCCAATTCAGAATCAGCTTTGCCATCGGCCATGGAATCAATGGAGGACTTCGGAGTTCCCCGAAAAATCGTCTCATTTGTCATCCCGACAGGATATAGCTTTAACCTGGATGGTTCAACCCTATACCTCTCATTAGCGGCTGTATTCGTGGCTCAGGCTGCCGGGATAGATCTTTCCATCGAAAAACAATTAGCCATTGCCCTTACACTGATGCTGACAAGTAAAGGCGTTGCCGGAGTATCACGGGCATCCTTTGTCATCTTGCTGGGAACTGTGACCACCTTTGGACTCCCGGTCGAGCCGGT
>CAYHFJ010000382.1:0-2252 GCA_964355885.1 uncultured Flavobacteriales bacterium | reverse complement strand
GATTAAGAGTTAACGGAAGTAGGGTCTTACGCACTACTAATCACGCGCACTACCGATGTAATAAGGCCTAGTAAACGCTCAATTATCGAATTGGGCATCCAAATCACTATCCGCGTTGCTACCCCGTTGCTACCCATCTAGTTCGGGAGGAGAATAGTTTCGTGGAAAATCGTTGGGGACTAGAGCGTAAAGCGCGCTGTGAATGTGAGCTTCCAGCAGGTACGTGCGCGAGAATTGAATGCCCACGTCTGCTCAATAGCCGTGAGACAAGAAGCCTTTGGATTGAAGGATGGGCACTGAGCAAATATTCTTCTGAGCCATTACAAAAGACTCGAATCGGAGGTCTAATAAGAAGGATTAAATACGATAAATCTCCTGCATACAGTCTTGTGAGCAGAACTTCCGATGCCAAGATTATTTCTGATGAAATTGTAAAAATGATTAAATGGCTTTACGACCCTTCAGATTTACCATTTGATTTATGTGTATGTCCACCTTCGCACGCAATTAAACCTTTAGATTTGCCAGATTTCATATGTAAGGCGATTTCAGGTGGAAGTGTTAAGTATGCGGAGAAGACTCTTATTGAGAGAATTCCTCTGACGACCATAAAAGCCGGACCAAAAGAGGACCGAAGCAAGAAACTGGTAGACAATTTTGTATTCGATTGCCCAGAAGCTCTTTACCCTTCAAAAGGTGTATTGATAATTGATGATGTCTTTGACACCGGATCGACAATTACGGGGGTAAGCCGAGCGGTTTCGGCGCAATTTCCAAATATTCCTCTGTTTGTCATAACCGCCGCGTACATTGGCCGTATGGGGAGAATCTCGGCTGTATGAAAATCGTACTTGGAGGCTCTCGGCACCTTGAATTTATACCAAATGAGGTTGCAGACCGTTTATTGGAGTGGATGGAAAAATCATCTGATTTCTTAGTAGGCGATGCCCCAGGTTCAGATAGAGCTTTTCAAGTGTTCTTAAGTTCCAAGAAATACCCTGCCGTCAAGGTGTATACCAGTGCGGATGAAATTAGAAATAATCTTGGTAATTGGCAGGTAGAAAAAGTGGAATCAGGACTCAAAAGCAAGAGCAACGCTGTCCATGCATTTAAGGACCGTAAAATGAGCCAGATTGCCGATATTGGTTTGATGATTTGGGATTGTAAAAGTGCAGGGACTTTAAGCAATGTAATTGACTTACTTACACAAGGGAAAAATTGTCTTATTTGGGTGGCCCCAGATTCTGACCTGTATCAGTTTGATAACTCGGCCTCTCTTGATAAGTGGATGGCAAACTATTCTGAGGTCCGAGATGAAGCTTTGAAACGATTGTCCACATTCCACAAACGGGAAGTTAAGAGAGTCAGTCAAGATTCCCAACCTGAATTATTTGGGTGAGTTGATGAGTGGTTCAAATTTAAAGAATGATTAGCATTCAATCTTGAGGCTCATCAAATACAATAAAATTGTTGTGAGGCTCATCTTCTACAAACTGAACGAGCTCAATATCGAATCCATCTAGATAGTCTTTTAGAACCTGACTACGTGATGGATGTCGCAGCTTTGTCACACACTTAGATTCAATTTGGCGTATGCGCTCCCTCGTAACACCATAAACTTTACCGATCTCTTCAAGTGTCATAGGACCTTCATAATTAACTCCAAAGCGTCTAGATATTACTCCTGCTTCTCGCTCTGAAAGGGTATCCAGAACACTGTTAAGCTGTTCAACAAAACTATTTTGTTCAACAAGATTCGCGGGGTCACAAAAATCAAGCTCTTCGATATTTGGTTTAACCGCATTTACTGATAGTTCAGAATTGCGACCAGTGATGGCGTTAATTGATAAAAACGTGAAAATGGCTTCCTTTATTTGATTATATTCCATTTCAGATATATTTAAGGCATCAGCAGCTTCAAGATTTTCAGGATCAAATCCAAAAAATTCATTGTAGTTTTTCAGATATTCTTTAACCTTATCGATTTTTTCCTTCATGTGAACGGGTATTCGAATCAGACTTCCAAAGTCTGTAGCATTTCTGGTCACAGATTGCCTAATCCACCAAGTTGCATAAGTGGAAAACATGAACTCACGAGACGGATCCCACTTCTCGGTTGCTCTAATAAGGCCTATCACCCCCATTTGAAAGAGATCTTCAATTTCAACATTTGGGTAAGTCTTTCGGTATCCAAGTGCAATTTGCCGAACTAGCTTTAGATTACACATTACAAATTTTTGTTTTGCCGCGAG
>CAYHFJ010000381.1:0-2282 GCA_964355885.1 uncultured Flavobacteriales bacterium | reverse complement strand
TCAAAAACCATCAATAAATAAATTTTACTAATCAAGAAAATGGAAAGACATCAAGAAGGCAGGAGAATCTTCCTAAGAAATTTGGGACTGGTAACAGGAGCAATGGTATTACCCACCGGGCAACTCGCATTTGGGAAAGCAAAAAAACATGGCATGAAACTTGGCTTTGTTACTTATTTATGGGGAAAGGACTGGGATCAGGATACGATCATCAAAAATCTTTCTGCATCCAATATCAATGGCGTTGAACTTCGTGTTGAGCATGCCCACAAAGTATCTGTTGCACTCACAAAAGAAGAGCGCCTTCTGGTTAGAAAAAAATTCAGTGACAGTCCGGTTCAAATTGTCGGAATGGGCACAAACCAACAGTATGATTATCCTGAACCGGAAAAACTTCGGGAATCAATTGAACAGACCAAAGCCTTCTTCCAGCTTAGCAAAGATATTGGAGGATTGGGCGTAAAAGTTAAGCCGAATCAATTCAGGAACGGGATTCCTCATGAAAAGACGATAGAACAAATTGGGAATTCTTTGAATGAGCTGGCAAAATTTGGTGCCGACATGGGACAAATACTCAGGCTTGAGGTTCATGGCAATGAAACACAAGAATTAACCAACATCAAAGCCATCATGGATGTTGCCAACCACCCAAATGCAACGGTTTGCTGGAACTGTAACGCACAAGATTTAAATGGTGGTGGACTCGAGGCCAATTTTAACATGGTAAAAAGCCGTTTTGGAGATATTTGTCACGTCCGCGAATTGGATGATACCACCTATCCTTACCAGGATTTGATGAATCTCTTTGTGAAAAATAAATATGAGGGATGGGTTCTACTTGAGTGCAGAACAGATCCTGCCGACAAAGTAAAAGCATTGATCAACCAGAGGGAGATCTTTGAGAAGATGATTGGGAAGAGTTAAAAGTTGAATTTATTTCTATCTTTATCAAGCATGTAACCAAATTAAATACATTTAAAATTAAACAGATGAAAAGAAACCAAATCCTTAGATCAAAGCTAATCACGTTTTTCGCCGGACTGCTATGCCTTTTATACCTGCTACCTATGGCAGCCAAGGCGCAGACAGCTGATGTGGTTGGAAAACCCATAACGATGACTTCATTGATGATCTCCGATGCGAACAATCAACCGAAACAAATTCCTTATGTCGGTGAAAAAGTGTTGTTGATTCAATATACAGACCCGGATGTAAAGGATATCAATGACAAACTTTCGGAAGCGGTTAAAGCCAAGAAATTCGACGAAAAGCTGTACCAAGGTATTGGCATTGCAAATTGCAAAGAGACCTGGATTCCCAATGCCGGTATCCGGATGAAAGCCAGACAGAAAGAAAAGCAATTCGTGGGATCAGTCATTATGCTGGATGAAAATCGTGTGGTACCAACCGCATTAGGACTTGGAGATTGCAACGAAGTAGGTGTTATCCTAATCGTTGGCAAAGACAAAGTCATTAAATACATGAAAAAAATTACTTCTGAAGAAGAAAGTATGAAGGTAACTGATGAAGTTGTCAATCTGCTGGAAGCTGAAATCAAGAAGTAATCCTGAAGTAATCAGGAAGAAATTAAAGTCATAAAAAAAGGCCTTTCGGCCTTTTTTTATGACTTTAATTTCTCAAAGAGTCTCCTAAGACTTACCTGGCCAGCTATGATTGATTTAACCTGATCAATCGCAACCCGTTCTTGCTCCATCGTATCGCGGTAGCGGATTGTGACTGTATTATCGTCCATGGTCTGATGATCCACTGTTACACAGAAAGGTGTCCCAATGGCGTCCTGCCTTCTGTAACGTTTGCCAATTGAATCCTTTTCATCGTATTGACAGTTGAACTCAAATTTCAGTTCATCGATGATCTCTCTGGCCTTTTCAGGAAGGCCCTCTTTCTTGATCAAAGGCATTACCGCCAATTTTACCGGAGCAAGCGGTGCAGGAAGCCTCAACACTACACGGGTATCCTTTTTGCCGTCTCCGCCATCAATCTCCTCCTCAAAATAAGAAGCAGAAAGCACTTGCAGAAACATTCTGTCGACACCAATGGAGGTTTCAACGACAAATGGGACATAAGACTCATTCAATTCGGGATCGAAATACTGAATTTTCTTGCCCGAGAACTCTTGGTGCTGGGAAAGATCGAAATCGGTGCGGGAATGAATCCCCTCAACTTCCTTGAATCCAAATGGGAACTTGAACTCAATATCAACCGCGGCATTGGCATAATGTGCCAATTTCTCGTGCTCATGAAAACGATAATTTGCAGTA
>CAYHFJ010000380.1:0-2286 GCA_964355885.1 uncultured Flavobacteriales bacterium | reverse complement strand
TTGGCATGGTGATCTCTTTTTAGTAGGCTAGATACGAAAGTGTGCAGTTCTATTTCAGCGCAAATACAATTCGATCGGCCTCTTTTGTTACTTTAAGGTGGTGGGTTTTTGCTATTACATTGACAATGTCTTCGAGCGCAAACTTTTCAAAATTTGCAGTATATGGAATGCCAGCGATTTCAGGGTTACTATATTCAATTCTAATGTGGTAGATGTTTTCCAGAGATTCAAAAACCGTCGAAAGAGGGGTATGGTGAAAAGTGACTTCTTTGGTCAGCCAGGCGAGATAATTTTGTGATAGCTCTTTGGAGACTTCAATTGAACCATTTCCTTTTATGCATTTTGCGTTCCATCCGGCAACGAGAACTGCTTCCTTGTTAATATTTAGTTCACGTAGCCGGACGCTCCCACTGGTAACATTTACCTCAACTTTCTCTTTGCCGGGATAAGCTGAAATATTGAAAGAAGTGCCCAGATCTTCAACTTCTGCGTTCTTTAATTCCACAACAAATGGATTAGAAGCATTGTGAATTACTTCAAAATAGGCCTCGCCGGAAAGTTTTACAATTCGTTTTTCATTTGAAAATTGCGAGGGATATTCAAGTTTTGATCCGGCATTCATTTTGACGATGGAACCATCCGGCAGTATTACGGTTGTTGCTTCAGCGGGATTTAAGCCGGTTTGAATAATTTTCATTTCCGGGGAGGCTGCTACGAACCTGTCTGATGTTACAGCTGATTTTTGAGTTAGCATAAAGGTGATGGATGCCAATGTGACAAGGGCTACAAAGACAGCTGCATAGCGAAAGAAGCTAAACCTCTTTATGGGAATAACCTTTGGCTCAACCCGTATTTCCTCGTTCAATTTTGCCCACGCCATGTCGGTATCGCTGTTGCGAAAACTATGGGCAGTTCCCGTCAGGATCCATGTTTGTTCCAGCTCCTTCAGTGACTTTTTCTCAGCATCTGAAGATTCAAATTGCGATGCAGAATTGTCCACCAGAAATGAAACAAATTTTTCTTCTATTTTTTTATCTTCCTCCATTATTCACTATTCACTCTTCATTGTTCACTGTTCACTCTTCATTCTTCACTCTTCATTCTTCACTCTTCTTTTAACACTACTTCCCTACCACATTGACAAGTTCAACCCTAAATACCCTTACCCGCGAGGATAAAAAAAAGCACCAGGTGGTGATATTCCTTCAAAGAATCACGAAGTTGCTTCAAGGCCAGTGTCATTTGGGTTTCAACGGTCTTCACCGAAAGGTTCAACTGGTCTGCAATTTCGCGGTATTTAAGTCCCTCCTCACGGGCAAGCCGAAAGATTTCCTGTCGCTTTGCAGGAAGGGCATTTATAGCAGCTTCAATTTTTTCCAGAAGACCAATTTCCGGATAATAGGAGCTGTAGTCTCCCTCTTCGTATGATCTTTCAATCTGCATCCGAAGGTAGCCGGATCTCACTTTTGCTTTGTCCAGATGGTTGAGACTATGATTCCTGACTGCCCGAAAAAGGTAATGAATTAAGGATGAAGTAATTTCAAGATGATGTCTGTTTTGCCATAATTTGAGAAATACATCTTGCACGATATTTTCTGATGTGGCCAAATCGTTGGTATAGCGGAAAGCAAATGCCTTCAGAGGGCGATAATTCTCCCTGAAGACTTGCTCAAAAGCCTTACGGTCATCCTTTCGAATGGCTTCAAAAATGCCTTGCTCCTGGGATATATTCATAATTTAATAGCCAAACAAACCATTGTACAATAACCCATTTCAATACATTACTAAATATTTCAACTAGACGTAAAATCCTACATGTCGATTAGAACTCGAACAAAATATTTTCTGAATTTACGACAAACAATTTATTCAGGGAGTTGATTTTTAAAAAAATATTTTCGGGTTTAGTTTTTTGGATTATCTTTGCACCTCATTGAGAAAAGCGATACCACGCCCGGGTGGCGGAATTGGTAGACGCGCTGGACTCAAAATCCAGTGATGGCAACATCGTGCGGGTTCGATTCCCGCCCCGGGTACAGGTTGCAGACCTAAAATCCCTTACAGTCAATTGATTGTGAGGGATTTTTTTTATTGGCCAAGTGGGAATATTGGGAATGGCAGTGTTTTTTAGTGCCTGCCAGTGTTCGAATGGAATATTTAAATAGTAGGATGGTTAAATAATTCCCGGTACTCAGATGGCGATTTTCCCATAAGGCTTTTAAACTGACGGTTGAAATTTGAAAGATTATTGAATCCTGCTTCATCGCAAATGTTGGCAATAGTTTG
>CAYHFJ010000379.1:0-2290 GCA_964355885.1 uncultured Flavobacteriales bacterium | reverse complement strand
TGAGATCACCGTCAATTACTCAACGAAAGTCAAATCAGCTGACCGCCAGAAGGTACGCTGCTCACAGGATGCCGAGAAACTTCTCAGGCTGGTGTTTCCGAGCTTTGAGCATGTAGAGTACTTCTACATCATCTGCCTGAACCGTGCGAACCAGGTCCTGGGATTCCACCAAGTGTCTAAAGGTGGGCTAAGCGGGACGGTCACCGATGTTCGTGTAATCTACCAGGTTGCCATTAAGAGCAACACTTCCGGAATTATTCTCGCACATAACCATCCATCTGGAAACCTGCAACCCTCCGAGGCTGACCTGAAGATTACCAAGAAGATCAAGGATGCTGGAGGCTTCCTGGACATTTCGGTATTGGATCATCTGATTCTGTCAGAAGATGGGTACATGTCCATGGCTGATGACAACCTGATGCCATAGGGCAGGGGAGCCTGAAGGCTCCCTTTTTTTGTTCAAGACAAATAACAACACTAATAACAACTACCTTTAATCTTTTAATAAATCATTGGTATTATATGATTAAGACCAAGTCTGATCAAGCCACTAGAATCCAGGCTTACCAGCAAAAATGCTTTCAGACATATAAAGCTGAAATAGAATATCCACCGCATTACTCCTATTTCTTTGGCCAGCCAATTTTTCCTTTAATCCCTATTGAGACGGAGATCCATGGGTACATGATAGTTGGAGCCTATCCATCTGCCAAATTTTTTGCATTACGGTCTTCATCCGGCGAGTTGATTATGGATGTACCAATTGCTGATAACGATTCACCATTTTCAAATGAATTGTATTTCGATGGGACCAGAGTGAGGACAATTCCTTCGGGTAAAGAGCTAAATGAGGTCATATTGGCCAACATTGGAGTTTCAAGGTCTGACTGTTGGATTACTGATCTTGTCAAGGTATTTCTATTCAAACCTGGTCACGTAAATCGCTACCATTCGCTCGGCAGAACCGACATTGAACCAAACAGAGATTGTTTTGAAACGTATGCAAAGAAAAGTCTAGATTTTCTTAAGGAAGAAGTTTCATTGGCAACACCTAAAGCCATATTTCTCTTGGGCGTAGAAGTTACCCAAGCCGTTTTCAACATGAATGCAGAACGAGCTAAATCCAAAATCAACGGTGAACCAACACTTATGGATTTTTATGGCATACAATATCCGGTTTTTTGCCTACCGCATCCAGGTATTCTGATGAAAGATTATAAGGCGAATCCCTGGCCAAAGAGATTTGCCCAAGAAATTGCTCCAAAAATCAGAGTAGCCCTTCAAAAACTGTAGACCGATATTTGAGTTTTCAAATGGACAATTCAACATTTCGGCGACATCTGTTGTGGCATTTCAGCAGCCTGTAGCTAAGCATCTGGCCCTTTTGCATTTCCGAACTGAATTTCCGACCTGGTTCTGTAACCAACATTGAGTCTTCCATTCCTGCGATTCCGATTGGCTTATCCTTACTTTCTGGTTTAAAGAAAACAATCCTATCAGGTCTATTTGTTTTATACAATTCTCGACCTCAATCTTTTGGTTAATTCACCGACTTTGATTTTTAGGGCTCCAACAGTTTCCATGCAATGGCTGTTTTTTTCAGCCAAATTATCCGCGAAGAAAGCTCGAACTCCGTCCTTCACAATGATTTTCTCGGCATATCCTCAGTGTCTTCCGGTATTCCAATTCCTCATTGATGAATTTCTCCATTCTCCGCTGTGTGAAGACGTATAATTTCTTAAAAAAAACATCATGAAAACTTTTGAAAAAATCTACGTCGGTAAAGGAAAAAAAGTCGCTAACGTCGACATTGTCAAGGTAACCTGCAAGCTGGAAGATCTCCAGGCCATCGCTTACGAAATGGATGGAACCCGCTACGTGACCTTCGAAATCGCGAAAATGAAGGAAGCCGACAATTACGGCAGAACCCACACGGCTTTTTACAACAAAATGCACGAAACACCCGATGCTGAAACGAAACCGGCTAAGAAAACAACAAAGCCGGTAGCCAGAAAAGCGAAAAAAGAAACCGTTGAACCCCTACCATTCTAAGGGATTTATCCTCTGAACAAAGCCCCTCGCCGGGGCTTTTTTTATGGTCGCTTAATCCGGATTTGAAAAATGTCGGCTCCGATTCTTAGATGTTTATTAATGACTGCACGAAGTTATTCGCAGACTCGGAACGGTAAAGGGATTCCGACCGGGTAGATTTCATTTTTGGAGTGTACCGTCCTTCATTGCTTCGCACTCGGTCAGTTTGCGGGTACACAAACAGACATTCGCCCTTGAC
>CAYHFJ010000378.1:0-2294 GCA_964355885.1 uncultured Flavobacteriales bacterium | reverse complement strand
AGAATTGTGATGCTTTTTTCACTTACCTTAAATTGTTCAGCCGTTCCTTTCCAGAATGATCCCTGAAAGCGATAAAGTCTGTTGAGAAGCTTACCGGATTTATCTTTAAACGCAATTAATATTTTCAGGTCAGGAAGTAAAGGGAAATAAAGTAACAATAAGCTGATGAAAAAATAGGTTCCAATGACAATCACATCCCACATTATTGGTGATTGAATGCGACCGTATGCAAAGAGAAAGAGCATTCTTTCAGGTCGCCCCATATCAACAATGATAATCAATGAGGCGAAGACGATTGCTGACACGGCGATTATTTCAGCAATCCGTGTGAGAGGAGTTGCCCATTTTACATCGGCTAGCCGGAAAATAGCAGTGATTAAAGAACCAACCAGACTGATAGCGACAAAAAATACGAAGTTGGAGATATAGATTCCCCAGGATACGTAGTCTCTCATGTTCGTTACTACCAATCCGTTTTTTAATTGCCTTATATAGGCGTAGGCACCTATTAAACAAAGTAAAATGAGTGTACCTGTCCAGATCATCCCCCGCTTACCAAATTTTTGAGGAAGCAGATCCCTGGTGATTTGTTCGCTTGTTAATGAAATTGAATTTTCCACTGATTTTGTTTTTTAAGGGTGGATTTGATCTTCAGGGTTTTGATTTTCAAGTCCTGATTCGTAAGGAAAATTACGGTTGACTGGTGGTAAATAATAAACCCTTGGTTTTGTTCCCAAGTCTTCCATTAGCCGGTAACCTGCTTTGTCTTTTATCAGCTCACTGAAACGGAAGGTTTCAGCACCATTGCTAACAGAATCTTCATTCATATCTCCAAACATAAAAACACCATTAGGGCAAGCCGAGACACAATGTGGCAAGTCGCCTTTTCTTACCATGTCAGGACAGAAATCACATTTACCGACAGTACCGATTTTTTGAGGAACACTTGTCTCACATGAATAATGTTTTGTTGCAATTTCAACCGGCATTTCAACCGGTTCCCAGTTAAAGACTCTGGTGGAATAAGGACATGCAGCCATGCAAAAACGACAACCTATACAGCGATCACTATCGATGGAAACGATTCCATCCTGTCTTTTGAAAGTCGCGTCAACAGGACAAACTTTTACGCAAGGTGGTTCATCACAATGCATACAGGTTGTCGGTTGCCAATATGGTGCACTCTCATCGGCATCCTTCATAGAATAAATTTTAATCCAACTCTGGCCGGGATGAACAAAGTGCATATGATTGCAAGCTTCCTGGCATTTCTTCAGATTTTTACAGCGGGACAAATCAATTACCATCACGAATTTCTTTCCGGCAATTCCTTTTCTCTCTTCACTGTTTGTCAATACCGGTACCTCGGGTACCGGTTTTAAGAAAGCTTTGTCAACTTCTATAATTTCTCCATCAACAGAAAGTAGTTTAACTTTTTCTCCCGAAAGAGCTACTGATTCCCCTGTTGTAAATGGATGATTACTATCTCCGCAACCAACAGCTGCTGCTGCCGCAAGTCCGGTAAGCAGGAATTCTCTTCTTGAATTGTTTTTATTTTCCAAGGCTTTAGAGTTTTATGCGGATTTATTTTTTTATCCAATTTTGTAACTCAGTATTGCTTATTTTTTTTCCGGAAGCGGCTAGAAAATTTTTATCAATTTCTACCAGTGTCCCGTCCTGAGAAAGCATTTTAACGGTTTCTGTCTTTTTCTTTTTCTTGCCAGTCATGAATTTCAATACAGGAAATGAAGCAATAACGACAAGACCCCACTTTAGGAATTTTTTTCTCGATGTTTTTTTTTCTTCCTGTTTCATAATGATGTATTTTTAAAAAATAGTAAGAATAAAGGTAGACTCAGATGAATTTAAAGAGACTAGTTCCGGTCACATCAAATGATGACACATGACATGTAGAAAAAAACCGGTCTCATTACAAGACCGGTTTTTACATTCTAAAGAATTACTTTTTTAAGGTTCTCATATAATTTACCAAATTCCATCGTTCATCCGCATCCGGTAGTTTCTTCTTGAAACTTGGCATATCGTCCCTGCCTTCAGTGGTTTTATAAAAGAAAGAACCATCGCTTTGAGCTTGAACTTCAGATATGGTTAAATCGCCAGTTTCGGTTTCTAATTGTTCTGCTTTCGGTCCGTCACCCAAACCTTTTGCTCCATGGCATGATTTGCAATGAGTACTCCAAAGAACTTTTCCGGCTGCAATAGACGCCGCATCGGCCGCTATGATAGTCCCCATTGTTAGGACAGATTGTTAAGTAAAGATAATTGTTTTGATG
>CAYHFJ010000377.1:0-2319 GCA_964355885.1 uncultured Flavobacteriales bacterium | reverse complement strand
ATTTCAATGAATATAGTGTACTGCGAATTCTGGCAGCTTTCTTTTATGGATTGCGTTTTGATCTGACCGTTATTGCTATTCTTTGTTTTCCCTTTTTCGTTTTTCACCTTCTCCCTTTTTCATTTTTCTATTCTAAGTTATATCAGATCTTTCTAAAAGTTCTTTATATGATACCTGCTTTGTTTATGCTTCTGACGAATTGCATTGACATAGGACTTTATCGCTTCGCCGGAAAAAGAATTACCGCTGATGTGGTAGCTATTATGACCTACGGGGATGATGTCACCAACACGGTACCGTCTATGTTGCTTGGCTTCTGGTATCTGGTGCTGATAATGTTTTTCCTTAGCTGGCTGCTTTTCTTTTTTTATAAGAGGATTTCACTTTACCGGGTTCATGAGAAATCAGTCACACAAAAACCGGTGAACAGGTTCCGACAGATAAGTTTTCATCTGATCTTTTTAGTCTTAATCATTATTGGTTTTCGGGGCGGTCTTCAATACAAGCCAATAAACATTCTCAGTGCCGCGAAATATGGTTCCGGTCCTTATGCTTCGCTGGTGCTGAACAGTCCATTTACTTTTGTAAAGACTATAGGAAAACACGCCTTGCAGAAAGTAAACTTCTTTGATCAGGAAAGGCTTAAGAAAATTTATACTGCTGAAAAAATCAAGTCAGATACCATTGCTTTTCGTCCGCTGAATGTAGTGCTGATTATTCTTGAGAGTATAGGCAATGAATATATAGGTAAGTTTAATAATGAAAAGGGCTACACCCCTTTTCTCGACTCACTCATAGGTCAGAGTCTTGTTTTCAATAACGCTTTTGCCAATGGTAAGCGATCCATTGAAGGGATTCCGGCAATAATAGCAGGTATTCCCGCTTTGATGAATGAACCTTTTATCACTTCCCCTTATTCGGGGAATGAATTCAGTAGTCTTGCTTCTTTGCTAAAGAAAAAGGGCTACTACAGCAACTTTTATCATGGTGGTTCGAATGGTACCATGGGTTTTGATAATTTTACACGCTCTGCAGGTTTCGATTTATATTTCGGTAGAAAGGAATATGCGAATGACTCTGATTACGATGGTAGCTGGGGAATTTATGATGAACCTTTTCTCTTACGATTTGCAAAGGATTTAAGCGAAACAAAAAAACCATTTTTAGGATGCCTTTTTACCTTGTCTTCTCACCATCCTTATTCTATTCCAAAAGAATTGGAAAGTTCTTTCGTAGACGGTACTCTGCCAATTCATAAAAGTGTCCAATACACGGACTACTCCTTAAAATCATTTTTTACCCATGCAGCCAGCCAAGATTGGTATCAAAATACCCTCTTCGTTATTACAACTGACCATACAGCCCTTTCAGAGAATTCATTTTATCAAAGTCGTGTAGGTATGTATTCCATTCCACTGATTTTTTACAGACCTGATGGATCTTTACAAGGCATGAATCCAAGAGTGAGTCAGCAGATGGATATCCTGCCAAGTATTTTAGATTACCTGCATTATGATAAAACTTATTTTGCTTTCGGGAACAGTGTATTCGATACAAATGCGGTAGGATTTGCCGTTAATTTTATCAATGACACGTATCAGTATATTACTTCCGACTATTCCTTAATTCTAGACACTTTGCAGGAAAATTCACTCTACAATTATTCCAAAGACAGGAAACTAAAAAACAATATTGCCGGAACTGATTCTTTGCGTACACTTGAAATGGAGAAAAAACTTAAAGCAATTATTCAGGTGTATAATAGCTCACTCATTGACAATAAGATGATATATTGATAGCAATGAAAAGAAAAATCCGTTTCATCATCAATCCTCATTCCGGATCTGCCAATAAGGATCATTTTGAAGAATGGATAAGCGCGGGAATTGACCATGAAGTTTATGATTTTGAGATTTGCCGGACAAATTCACCTGGACACGCGACTATATTAAGCAAAGAAGCTTCCACACTGAACTACCATGCTGTTGTGGCTGTCGGTGGCGATGGTTCAGTGAATGAAACAGCGACCGGACTCATCGGAACAGAAACAGCTCTGGGGATTATTCCAACGGGTTCCGGCAATGGGATGGCTCGTCATTTGAAAATTCCGGTTCATTTTCAGAAGTCGTTAAAGATATTAAATGACTATCGGATAGACAGAATCGACACATTAATGATCAATGAACATTTTTGCATTGGCACCTTTGGTATTGGATTTGATGCACACATAGCGCATCTTTTTGCTCAGGCAGGAACTCGGGGATATTCAACATATGTGAAGTTGGTGTTAAGCGAGTTCTATAACTATCCGACTCATCA
>CAYHFJ010000376.1:0-2323 GCA_964355885.1 uncultured Flavobacteriales bacterium | reverse complement strand
ATTTCACGACCCTGATTATTGATGACGAAAAGATTGCCAGAACCAGGCTTCGCAGATTGTTGGAAGAGTATCCTGAAACATTTCGGATAACAGCTGAAGCCGGAAATGGGATAGAGGCGCTTGAATTGATACGGAGTTTGAAGCCGGATCTGATTTTTTTAGATATCCAGATGCCTGGAAAGACTGGCTTCGAAATGCTAAAAGAAATGGAGGATTTCCCTCTGATCATATTCTGCACAGCCTACGAAGAATATGCTTTGAAGGCATTTGAAACCATGGCGGTCGATTATCTCGTGAAACCAGTCCTGCAAGACCGACTAGCTCTTGCTGTTGAGAAGCTGAAGAGGGTTAATGCAAAATTCCAAAAAAATCAGATGGAAGAACTAATTGAATTGATGAAACAGCATACCGAACCACAGAAACTGCACTCAATTCCGATCACGATTGGGGAACGTGTAATCCTGATAAAACCCGAAAAAATATCGTATCTCTCTGCCGATGAGAAATATGTAGATTTATTTACCCTCGACGGAAAGAAATTTACGACCAATTTGAGTCTGAAAAAATTAGAAGAGAGGCTACCTTCCAATTTTAAACGAATCCATCGTGGTATTATTGTCAATTCTGATCATATCAAAGAGTTCCGAAAATATTCCAGAGGTACCTACATTGTCGAACTTGTAGATGAAAACAAGACGAAATTGGAAACCGGACGAGCCTATGCTGATGAAATAAAGGATTTAATGTCCATTAATTAAGACAATAGTTCCCCTGAGACAAACTATTGGAAAAATCCATTGAATTTGGCCTAAATCGCAATCGATACATTTTTCAAATACTTTAACAAAACAATTATATTATTTTAACAACTGCCTATCTAACAAAAGGATACATTAGTGTTCTCCTAAATCTATTTTTTGTCAAACATATTCTAGTTTCCTTTTTATAAACCAACTTATCATTCCACATGAAGTTTACATTTCTGTTTGTGCTTATTTTTCTCCTTTTTGGCTTTGAAAAACTGCAAGCCATAACTCCAATAGAAAAATTTCAAATCAAAGGTGTACTCAAAGATGCTTCTACAAATGATGGCATTCCCTATGCCACCATTACTGTTAAAAACAGAAAAAAGGTGGTTGTCAAAAGGTTTGCCGGTGATGTCAACGGTTCATTTAAAGTTCTTTTGGATTCCATTGGGAAATACAGTCTTACCTTCCAATCGGTGGGCTTTCAGTCTTTCACGAAAGATCAGGAGATCAGTGCAAAAAGCCTCAAGACTGATCTAGGAATTATTCTGATGAAACCTGGTACGGAGAATTTAGGAGAAGTTTCAGTGGTAGGAACGAAACCGCTTGTCCGCACGGAAGTTGATAAGATCATATACAGTTTAGAAGCAGATCCTGAGACAGCAACGAGTAACGCTCTGGATATGTTGCGCAAAGTACCGCTGGTAACTGTGGATGGCGAAGACAATATTCAGGTAAAAGGGTCTTCCAGCTTTAAGATCTTGTTGAATGGCAAGAACTCAACTATGATGGCCCAGAGTCCGAGGGATGTTTTGCGGTCCATGCCGGCTAGTTCGATCAAGGATATAGAGGTGATTACAAATCCTTCCTCTAAATATGAAGCCGAAGGCACTGGGGGCATCATCAATATCATTACGAACCGGAAACAGATCAACGGCGTCATGGCAAATGTTAATTCGGGCTTTGATTCACGTGGAGGTTACAATGGCGGATTGTATGTGACATCAAAAATCAAAAAACTAGGCTTCTCCCTCAATTACAATTACATGGATCAGAAACAACCAATGAATGAATCCAGCTCAAATGGAGAGAATTTTTTAGGCACTACCTACAGATACAGCAATTCTGACGGAACCAACAATTTCAATGGAAAAACCAATATGGCCATGGGGGAAATGAGTTATGAAATTGATTCATTAAATCTCTTGAGTCTCTCATTTTTCGGTTACGGTGGAAATTTTATTGGAAAAGGTACCACCAATTCCTACAATTCAGATCAAAACAATTCACTGACCCGCCAGTACAGGAACAATACCAATACGGATTATGGTTATGGCAGCATGTCAGGGAATATTGATTATCAAAAAACCTATAAGAAACCGGATAAATCATTCACCATATCTTACAAACTGGATAATTCACCCCGGAATACCAGGAGTGAAAACGAATTGCTTGGCATATTGAACTATTCTTCCTACAAACAGCGCTCATTGAATGATGCCTATGGGCGGGAGCATACTCTACAAGTGGATTATTATGATCCGATTACCAAAATTCACCAGATCGAAGCCGGAGTT
>CAYHFJ010000375.1:0-2327 GCA_964355885.1 uncultured Flavobacteriales bacterium | reverse complement strand
CTATTGCAAATGCGACATTCCTTTCTTTCCCCGATGATATTGCAATAATATCACCAACTTTTTTATTAGTTCCTGGCAAGACGGTAGACCTAATTGCTATTATATGGAAAGTGTTCTTGTTTTTTATTGCTTCTCCTATCTGTTCTGCAGTATTAAAAATATACTCCAGGTTTAATTGGCCCTGAGGAGAGGAAGGTGTACCGACACAAATGATCGACACTTCTGTTTCCAACACGGCTTTCTTATAATCCAGTGTTGCGCTTATTGTTCCCTTCATGAACTGCTCTGCCAAGATACGATCGATATCTTTTTCAACAATAGTTGGTTTTCCCTGGTTGATCAGATCCACTTTGAGTGGAAGCGTATCTACCCCAATTAGTGTGTGTCCATTTTGCGCCAAGCAACCCATGCTAACGCAACCAACGTAACCAAGTCCAAAAATGCTAATATTCATGTTTATAGGATATCTGATTTTGTATATAAAAGTTTCCCCGATTTTTCACGGGGAATATCATCTACAAATTGAAATGTATAATTGACTTCATCCCCAGTATAATATTTAAAGTAACATAGCAATTCACTTATCAACAATTCCTTGTCTTTTAGATTGCCTTGGACGATAGAAACAGTTATCATTTCATAAGAAGTTTGATGTACCTGGAACTTTTGAATTTCATCAACATATCCGAACAGTTTCTTTGAAAACATATGACCGTAAATTTGTTTTCCGCTTCTTAGCTTGAAAACATTGTAAACCCGGCCTAAGATGGGATTCAATTTTGGGAAGTTGTTTCCACAACTGCATTGGTCAATCATGAATGAGGAGATGTCCTCATTTTTATAGCGAATGATTGGCATCACATAGTTTTCAAGATCTGTCACCACAATATATCCTTGCTCATCCGGCATCAGACCATTTCCCATGATATCAGTAATCTCGACGTAACGGGAATCTGCATGTATGTGAAGTCCTTTATGAACTGAACATTCTGTTGCAATATGTAGGATTTCGCTTGAGCCATATTGACTGAAGGTAGGGCAGTTAAAAGCCTCTTCAATGAGTTTTCTTTGTCTTTCTTCTACCGGTTCTGCCGTTAACCAGATGGCCTTAGGTGAATGGAACGGAATCTGGTGCTGTTTGAGAAATGAGGCATATTCAAATATCGAACTCACATAACTGATAATTAATTCAGGTTTGTATTGGTGCGAAAACCTTGAAAATTGTTTCATACTGTCGGCATTCATGTCGAAACCATTGAACCAAACCGTATTTTTTATAAATTTCGACTTGAAATCTTTTTTCCTGAAATCGAGATATTCATCCTCTTTTTTTAAACCCCATATCCACGCCGTCTTTGATCCTGCAGTGCATCCATACATGCGTGTTGTGCGAAGGTATAGTGCCAACATCCAGTCTTTTGAAGCAACATCACGATAAAATTTTAGGGGAATTCCAGTAGTTCCCCCTGTATTTACCGCTTCGCGTAAGGATGGCTCCAAATTGTCAGCAGTGATAGTTTCAAGGTGATCTCGTATTTCCTGTTTGGTTAGAACTGGAATCCGCACAACATCTGTAAGATCCTTGAATTTAGAAGGATGAAAATTAGCTTTTTCGAATACTTGCCTGTAAAAAGGACAATGATCATAGGCATGGTGAAGTAGTTTTTTGAGTTTGGTTACCTGGAGTTCATACAATTCGTTTGTTGATAGGGTTTGATTCTTCCATGCTAAGTCGATATCTTTGATTAAACCTGGGTTCATCAGTCGGTTTTTGGCAAAGAAAATTGAGTTAAAGATATGCTTATTCATCGAATTTCAGTGATGCCATATAAATCCTGTGTTGTACGAATAACCATGAAGAACCACTTTAACCACATTTTCTCTGAATCCGGATAACAGAGTAATTTGTTGTCAAATCGAGTGGAATGCATGAAATAATGCAACCTGTCTTTAGATATATAATCATTCAGGATGAAGTCACTTTTTGTTACTTTATCTACCCATGGTTTGAAGCCATCATCTTGATCAATCCAGTTTGTAATGGGTAAAGGGAATCCCATCTTTGGCCGGCATGTAAAATCATAGCCGAACAATTGAGACGAGAGGTCTTTTAGGATTATTTTGTTATCCTTTTCATTGAAAAGGCACATCTGAGGCAAATTAATCGCCCATTCTACCAATGCCCTGTCGAGGAATGGAAGGCGAGCTTCAATGGCAGCTCCCATGCTGGCCCTGTCTTGCCGGTCCAGCAGGAATAATAAGTAAGAGCGGTGTTCCTGTATCAGCAACTGTCGGAAGAATGGTAATTTTGCGAGGTTTTCTTTATT
>CAYHFJ010000374.1:0-2338 GCA_964355885.1 uncultured Flavobacteriales bacterium | reverse complement strand
AGCTCCTGAATTATTAAATGTGTAAGTATTATTGAGAGTAAGCTGCACCGCATCGTCACAACTGTTGCCCGGAGCCTCATAAGCCTTTGAACCGGTGATGCAGATACTAATCGCGTCTGCCTTTGTCTGGGTTATTGCGGGAGAGGCAAGAATAAAATAATCCATTCCCGCCTGAAGGCCTGTTATTTCAGCCGAAGTATTTGCTCTGAGAGTATGACATGCGATTTGCATCATGTTTGAACATGTTCCACTGTAAACGGTATAATCTTTTGTGTTAGCAGCAGCTGCTCCTGAACCTATGTAAGGACTTCCGTTGTTGATTGTGAAGTTATCAGAAGTAGCTCTCACTTTTATCCATACCACAGATTGTTTTCGTTCATCATCTTCACTGCAAAGAGGATCATTGAACGAAGAAATACTACTCATTGTAAAATAGGAGGAGCAATCCGCGGTAAGGCATTGCATCTTGCCGGAGTATTGTTCTCCCGCTGTATTTTCACAATTTGCCGCCGGAAAAAGAACAAGCGGATGATCACAAGAAGTGCCTGCCTGAGCGAATATAAAACCCTGACAAACCAGCAAGAAACTTAGTAGTACAAAATATTTTTTCATGGTGATTACCGGGTTGGTTTAAGATTCGGAGTATAAACAATTTCATTTAATGGCTTGAAACTTGCGAGCTGAATACTTTTCTTCGAAGGAATCCGAACCTTTGTCGTTTGAGTCAACGGTAGAATTCTCTCCTGATCCTGATCACGATAATTTTCAATCATCACCAGATAATCATTTGTGAAAGGATCACCTTTTTCAGAGGGAATCACGATAAACTGATAAGTTCCGGGTGCTGCCGGAATACCCTCTTTCCGGATCACATCTTTCTTTACCGACATCTTCGGCGGCGATGGAGTTTGAGAATTACTTTCAGAAATGCTGAAGAATAGGAATACCCCCATCCAAATCAGCTTGATTAGAGTTGTTTTCATTAGTATTCTATACGATTTAGCCCGGTCTTTGGCCATGCAGAATTGCATAATTTCTTACAAAAATGCGTAAGGAATTAATTTCAGGGGGCTAAAAAAATCAGTAGGATTAAGAACTGATGGATTTGTAAGTGTCCCTCAAACTCTTATAGATAAAAACTAAAATAAATCTGGCTACTCTAGCCTTGTAGGAAAAAGGGGGTACTTACACTTAGTTTATAACCCCGATTTTATCTGTTAAAAAAAATAACCACTAAGTGCACAAAGGAAGGCACGAAGAGCACAAGAAGCTTAAAAATAATTTGTTAGTGAATGCTTCGTTGATATTACATAGAAAACTTAGCATATATCAACTGTGAACTTTGTGCCTTCCTTTGTGAACTCTGTGGTAAAAAAACCAAACGAGTGACACAGAGAATTGCAATCAGCTCACAAATGTTTAATTATTAAATTCGCGCAAATCCACCCGATCCGTGTCATCCGCGTTCTATTCCAAACTTACATTGCTGCTTAAGATTAATTAATCACCAACCTCTTCTTTAAAGTCTTGAATTCATTCTCTAATAAGACAACATAAACTCCAGCTTCAAGAGAAGGAAGATCCAGTTCAAGTTTATTTACACCTTTGTTAAATTCTGTTTTCAAAGAATAGACTAGTGTTCCTTTTATATCTGAAACGCGTATAGAAATCGGACAAGCATTCAAGGAATTGTATACAAGAACTACATCATCGGTAGAAGGGTTAGGATAGATAACAAAAACATCCTCTTGTTTTCCGTAATCTATACTGATCGTTTGTGAATAAGTAAAGCGACCATCATAATCAGTTTGTTTCAACCTGTAATATGAAATGCCTCTGAAAGGATTGCTGTCTGCGGAACGATAATTAATATTTGAAGAAGAATTTCCGGCTCCATCAACTATCTGGAATGGGGTAAATTCATTGGCATCATTACTTTTTTCAATCGTAAAATAATCATTGTTGATTTCTGTACTTGTTGTCCAGTTTAAATTAACAATATCACCGGCTAGCTCCGCGGTAAATTCAAGAAGTTCAATTGGAAGTATCAAACAATTCAATGTGCTGCCTCCCGTCAATATCCAATCCAATGTAAAACCACTTCCACCGGGTGACCATTTATTTACCATAAGGTAATAAGTTTCCCCTGTGAGGACAGGTTTTGTGTCCGTCCATGCATTTCCACAAACATCTTCAACTAAATCAGAGCCAT
This sequence comes from uncultured Flavobacteriales bacterium, assembly GCA_964355885.1. Classification (GTDB taxonomy): domain Bacteria; phylum Bacteroidota; class Bacteroidia; order AKYH767-A; family 2013-40CM-41-45; genus QQVM01. Next base: position 126 of record CAYHFJ010000374.1, on the reverse strand, counting down.
TATTTGCCGGGCCACATAGAGCCGCACCTGTATTTGTTGAAAGATTCAATGCATTATCCATTCCGGTGTTACCAGTATTCGACGCATAAGAACAACGAACAGGAGAACCTAGTGTCCCACAAGTTG
>CAYHFJ010000373.1:0-2346 GCA_964355885.1 uncultured Flavobacteriales bacterium | reverse complement strand
CTCCAAACCAGTGATCGAGGATGCCAACAGTTGAATCTGCCGGCCAATCCATCAGGTATAAATCGGAGTTTCCTTCTTTTATTGCATTTTTTGCGCCCGGAGTCAAATCAGGTTCACCACCACCCGCAAGATTTTGGTCGGAGGAAACCGGTGGCCATGCCTTTTGACCTGTTTTTACATATAAATCCCATACATCGTAGTTGTAGGTTGTACTTTTTGTTGCTTTACCCGAAAGTTGAAATCCCCACATGCCTTGTATTTCAGGCGCTTTATCCTGAAGTGTTTTCACAGCATAATCCCAGTCTTCCTTAAAACACATATTGAACCAATCGGGTGCGCTCGACATTTTTAAGCGCCAATTGTATTTTGTGCCGTTATTGCCATGGAATTCGCGCAAGATCTTAACTCCGGAATCCTTTATTCTTGTCCAGTCGGCAGTTGTTAAAGGTTTAGCTTTATCGTAGCTCAGTGTATTGTTCCTGCCATAAATATAGGGCGAAATAGGTTTGTTATTGGCCTTAACATCAACTGTGATGGTAACTTCTTCTTGAGAGGCTGCGACTATTGGCATACATAAAACCACAGCAAATACAAATGATTTAAAGATCGAATTCATTGTTTATTGTTTTTTGAAATTGAACGACTTAAGGTCGCAAATGATACCATTTTCGTTTTCTGAAACGAATTTAAAATACAGCCCATGAATGCCGGTTACTTGATCCACTTGGGTAGATATCTCGCGCCAGTTTGTTTCTTCAACTCCTTGGTTTATGATATTTACAATCCCGATCTTTGTTCCACGGGTTGGGTCGGTTGAGTCAATCCAAATCTCCATTTTTCCTGAAGCCACATTGCCCTTAATTGAGGCCGAAAATTTGGTTTGCCCGCTTTTTGACTTGGTGGTGAAATCGAAATATTTAAATCCGATTACGCAATTGTTTTTGTTTTTTATGACCGGATGTGTCAGGCTATCAACCTCTGTAATGTAATTTCCACCCGTTAAAACACAGGCGATGTAGGTTGAATTTTCTTTGTAAGGATCGAGTTTTTCGGCAAATCCCATCGAGGTCATATCTACTTCTTTGATGCTTCCGTCTGGTTCGAAATGAACTTTCTCGACACAGGCTTTGCGCGACATGATGGTGTTGTTGGTCATTCGGTGATAGAAAATATACCATTGTCCGTTTATTTCCATCAACGAACCATGAGTATTGCCACCGGGATATTCGCGCCCGTTTCGGATAATTACACCTCCATATTTAAAAGGGCCTCTGGGTGAATAACTTGTGGCATAAACCATAAGTCCGCCATCGGCATAAATCATGTAATACTTGCCGTTAATTTTCCTGGGCGAAGCAGCTTCAAAGAAATTGAACGGTTGCGTAACCGGGATAATGTCTCTTTGATAAGAATTGGGTAAAACCTCGTACATGTTGTCGGGGTTCAATTCGGCCATAAACGACCATTTGTAACCGCAGTAAATATAAACTCTGCCATCGTCGTCGACCAACACACCCGGGTCGATAAACTGTTTCCAGTTGGTGAGCGAATCGTGCATGGCGGCTGGTGTTTTGTATTGTGAAACTAATTTAAAAGGGCCACCCGGTTTATCGCTCACGGCCACACCACCCGGCGCTCCTACAACATAAAAGTAGAGGTAATACTTTCCGTCTTTCTCAACCACATCAGGAGCATACAAATCGTTATCGCTCCAGGGCACATCGTCAATTCCTTTGGAATCGGCTTTCGAAAAGAACGATTCGCTTTCCATTTTCCAGTTGGTCAAATCGTTCAATGCGGTAGACCATACCACATATTTGGTATCGCAAAAGGTATTGGAACCCGCTTTGTCGTGCGAACCATAAATATAAACACGGTCGCCAAATACTCGTGGCTCTCCATCAGGGATGTGTTCCCATGCGGGCAGATATGGATTTTGGGCTGGTACATTTATACTAAAGAAAATGCCAGTCAGTATGAAGTAAAGTGCAATTATTTTACTTGTCAAATTTCTCATTTATAAATATTTAGTTGTTTACAAATATTTTTCTTATCCGTATATCTTTTGAATTACTCAATGCAATCAAATAATAGCCATTGGCCAAATTGATTGGAATACTTTTTTCTGATTCGAAATTACTTTCCTTTGAATACAATACTTTTCCATTGATATCGCATATTTCAGTTTTAGTGTATTCAAATCCGTCACTCCTGATTTTCAATTCTTTGCTTGCCGGATTTGGAAAAACCTCAAAACCGGTATCGTTCATTGTTTTCATACCGGTATTGGTGTCTTTTACAAAATTTATCCAGTTGATGTTGGTTTGTCCGTTGGCGAAAAATGCG
>CAYHFJ010000372.1:0-2362 GCA_964355885.1 uncultured Flavobacteriales bacterium | reverse complement strand
ATAATTCCAATAAGGAATTTTGTAGCGGTGTTGCTGTTAGCAATATTTTAGGTGCATGAGCTAAAGCTTCTTTTATGGCTTTCGCAATTTTATTAGATGTCTTGTAAACGTTTCGAAGCCGGTGTGCTTCATCAATTACCACTAAATCCCAATCTGTTTGGCTTAGGTAGACATCTTTGCTTTTTGCAAAGTGATAGGAGCAAATAATAATCTTCTCCTTTTGATGGAAGGGATTGAAATTTCCTTTTCTAATTTCGTCATTAAATGTTTTTGTTTCAAAAATCACTGAAGGAAGAAAAAATTTATCTGAAAGTTCCTGACTCCATTGCTTTCTCAAATTTGCAGGTGCAATAATTAGGATTTTACGCTTTCGTTCGGCCCATTTCTGCGAAATGACAATACCTGCTTCAATTGTCTTACCTAGTCCAACTTCGTCAGCTAATACTGCCCCTTTTGAAAGAGGAGATTGGAAGGCAAATAGAGCGGCATCCACCTGATGTGGATTCAAGTCAACTTGTGCATCCGAAAGCGAAGCAGTGAATTTTTCCAAGCTATTTGAAGAGTAATGCTTGGTTATTTCATGCGCAAAATATTTAGCGTGGTAAGGTGTAAGTTGCATCAAATCTATCTGAATTGCCTCAAAAGTAACAAATGAAGGGATTATAGGATGCATTTATTTGATTATTAGAATATTCATGAATTAGTATCAAGGGATCATTTGCCTTAGGAAATGATCCTTTGATACTAAAATGGTAGAGGTTCTGGAAGTTCTGGAATCTCCACAATAGCCGAAGAACAGTTTAATTTCCAGTGATTTGACTCCTTGTCCTGTACGATTATTTCCAGTTCCTTCATTGCCTTATGATCACGCTTTGCGGTAGCCTGTGACTTTCCGGCAATATTTTCATAACGTTCACAATAAAATTTATATGATAGGGTTTCTGAGCCGAAAATTTCATCAGCCAAATTTACGAGTTTGGAAAATTTGGTGTCTTTGTTCTTACCGGAATCCTGATTTAAAGATTCGATGGGTACATTTTTTCCGGTGCGGGTGAATATGAAGTTGTCCTTATTGAAATCCAGCTCCATTGAATGTTGTTTGTGTTCCTGAGGGCAATAGTTGCCTTTAGCCACAGTCAGGTACTTGATTCCGGACTCATTTTGAGAAAGCACCAGAGCAAGACGAGCTTTTTGGACAAGTCCGGCTCCGCCCATGATGTGCATTTGATGGGGAGCTTGTTTATAGCTGCCTTTCGTGGTATGATGAACGAAGAGTAAAAAGCATTGATGTTTTTTTGCTATGCGATCAAAAATTTTGGCAGTATTTCGCATTGCTGCATTGTTATTGCTGTCGTTGCCAGCGAATACATCCCCGAATGAGTCAACAACAACAAGGTCGCAGGGTTGGTCAGTAAGATGTTTATCAAGAGTCTGTAGGATTTCTTCTTGTGAGAGAATATCGGCAAACAAAAATGATAGGTCTTCTGTCGGAGGCTGACCAAGCCCTTCAAGCTGTTTTTTTAGAAGAAAGGAAGTGTTGTGGTCATCATCTTCAGTAGCGAGGTATAGAGCGCGGTTAAAAGTTGTAGTTAAGCCAAAATCGAGAAAATGGTTCATGCCAGATGAAATGGAAATACAAAGTTGCCTTGCAAATTGACTTTTACCTGTATCGGGCATTCCGGCTAAAACTCCGGTGCCGACTTTAGGAATAATTGGAGCTAGGAGGTAGCGATCCTGCCCGGTATCCAATTTTAAGAGGTCTACTGAATTGATGACGATTTGAGACATATCAAGGTCGGGAACAAGAGTGGAATTGGTGACAGTAGTCCGGTTTGTGATTGTATTAGAAATATTTTTTCGATCTCCATATCCGTCTTCGTATAGTTTTTTTGATGCTAATGAAAAGTCTCCATTGCATTCGAGTACTGCATAAACTGCATAGGGTTGGTATGCTTTCTGAGTTTCGAACTCTGTTGAGGTTGAAAAGACGGTGAACCAGTTTTTCTCACTATCGAAATTTGCTGATTGTGTTGCATTTGTATCACCTGGGCGTTTAAGAAATGTTTTTGCACCACGTGTGGAAGCCGTTGTCCAGCCATGTTTGTGAAGTAGGGATACTATGTCTGCTTTTTGATTGTAGTCTTTGAATGGTGAAAGTCCTGCGAAATTTGTTTCAGGTATATGTCTGGTTGGGCTAAATTCTTTCGGGCACTGATCAAAGCTGCGGGCTGTGTTCAGTAGAATATCACGTTCTTCCGGGGTTATTTCCGGAATATTGTCAAAGCTACCTTGGATGATTTCATATCCGTGCGTAGGAGCACATACAAAATATCCACCTTCTTCTCTTGTTTCATATTGTACT
>CAYHFJ010000371.1:0-2369 GCA_964355885.1 uncultured Flavobacteriales bacterium | reverse complement strand
AAACCTTTTAACCATCGACAAAGCTCCTGCTGTCCCCAATGGCTGATCTTCCCAGATATATTCAATTGAGATCCCCTTTGAAGAGCCATCACCAAAATAGTCGACAATTTGCTGACCCAGGTATTTTACTGATATGTAAATTTTCTCAATCCCGAAACTGATCAGCCGGTCAATATTGTGTTCAATGATCGGTTTCCCCCCTAGCAGCAACATGGGTTTTGGGACTGCGTCTGTTAGCGGGCGCAACCTTTCTCCCCTTCCTCCGGCCATTATCATGCACTCAAGGGGCAAAAGACTTTTTCTTGTCCTAAGGTCATAAACCTTTGTAATACAGTTGTCTTTATCGAGTTGAGGTAAGAGTTTAATCCCCAGGTTACGGATTTTTTTAAATTCTGCTACTGAGAAACTATTTTGAATCGAATGAAAACTGCCTGACATGAAACAGGAAATCTTATCGTCCAAATTGAAGCCTTTGATAAATCCTCTCCTGATATCGCCATCGGTCAATGTTCCAACCATTCGGCCATTTTCGTCAATGATGAGCAAAGTTAAACTGCCGGAAAGCTCATTGATTTTCTTTATAGCGTCCAATATCGGGTCACCGGCCTGAATACAATGTGATAAAAAATCCTTCATAGGTAATTATTAGGCATTGAACTCAATAGCTTCGTCTTCTTTAAAATCCCTTGTCGCAACATTTCCAATTACCAAATCCCAGTCTGAAGAAGGAATTCCGGTACTCGAACGTTTGGCTATAATGTTCCCGGAGGTAAAGACTTCACCCTTGAGAATTTTGCACTTTGCCACAATTCTTTTCAATACTACTTTGGAGATCTCCAGCTCACTTTTATTTGGACATTTGATTCCGGTTCCCATAGCAATTTCAATGCTGCGAATGGCCTTTACCATTTCTTTAAGTTCCTTCGGATCGAGGGAGGCCCTGTGATCTGGCCCCTCCATCATTTTATCCAGCGTGAAGTGCTTTTCTATAATCTCGGCACCCAAAGCAACAGCAGCAATCGGGACTTCAATCCCCAGAGTATGATCTGAATATCCAACTTTACATTTAAATGCTTCTTTCAATGTTAACATCGCATTTAAATTCACCTCGTCCATCGGACAGGGATAGTTGGTAGTGCAATGCAGCAACGTTATATCAGGGGTCCCGGAGGCTAAAAGGGTGTTGTATGCGCGCTCCACATCCCCAAGCGTGGACATGCCAGTAGACAGGATGACAGGCATCCTTGTTGATCCAATCTCCCTTAAATAAGATATATTGTTTATCTCACCTGAGCCAATCTTAAGATAATCCAACCCCAATCCGATTAAGAATTTAAGACTTTCTTCTTCGTCAGGAGTAGAAAGAAATTGGATTCCAATCCTGTCACAATAGCTCTTTATCGAAACAAAGTCATCGTAACTCAGTTCCAATTCTTTCAGCATCTGGAATTGATTTACATTGCTGTCAGTCAGATTATCCTCCTGGTAACTGGCCAAATCTGCAGTCCTTGTAACTATATTTTCTGTTTTCCAGGTCTGAAATTTAACAACATCGGCACCTGCCTCTTTTGCTGCATTACAAAGCCTGAAAGCAAGGTCAAGTTTACCGTTGTGGTTGACACCTGCTTCTGCAATGATCAAAACCTTTTTCATAAATAAAATTTTGGAATTTCTCCTCTAAAGGAGTTGTCAATAAATTGGAAGTCAGGAATTTGAAAAAAGCTTCTTGGCTGTCATGCCAATTTACAGTCTATATTTTAGCAGATGATTCTTATACAATGCCTGCTTGTCCGGGTTATTGTCGGACCATTCCGTACAAAGAGCGTCATAAACCTCCCGGTTAAAAATGAGTTTACCTATGTAAAAATCAAAGGTTCTTTTGGAAAATTTTTTCTTAAACTGGTAAAGGGAGTTTTGCTCATCCGAATTGTATCCGCCGCCAAGGTGATAATCCTTAATCCCCAATGATTTCATTACTTTCAATGATTCAAAAATCATGAAATCATTTGGGTTGAGACACAAATAGTTTTTGTCGCTACCGGAAAGATGGTAATGCCCGTAATCTTTTGAATAAAAGAAAATCCCTGCTGAAATAATTACACCGTTCAATGCGACCAATCCAAGAAAGCTGTTGGAAATGTTATCCCTGAAGGACGTATAGTAATCGTCCGTAAAATAGAAGAAAGAGTCAGCCCCAACCTTCTGCATCGTTGAATCGTATATCCTGACAAATTCATCCAAATACCTATACTCCTTGTCAACAATAAATTCCAGTTTAATGTTATTTGCCTTGTTTACCCTGTTCCTACTTTTTGTATCAAATTCCTCCATCCATATCTCATCTGTTGTGAGAGACAGGTCAATGGCTT
>CAYHFJ010000370.1:0-2386 GCA_964355885.1 uncultured Flavobacteriales bacterium | reverse complement strand
ATGAAGCCCTGTTTTTATTTGTTTAAAAAGCATCTGCGACGTAAACCACTAGGAGTGTTACGGTGCCCATGAGAAAAATGGTAAATCCTATAAGCGTGAGCGATCGTACAGATGAATCATCTTCGCCCGCCCCTTTGATCATGAGTGCACTGATAATCACGAATGCGATAAGTGGGACGCAGGTAAAGATCCATCCAAGAATTTTTAAGACGAGTATTAGAGTCATATTAGTATGCAATCAAGTAGTCTAATGGGTTGGTTGGAATCCCGTTTTTTCGAACTTCAAAATGGAGATGAGGTCCTGTTGAAAATCCTGTACTGCCAACAGCCCCTATTTGATCCCCTCGCGCGATAAATTGGTCTGGAACCACATCAATGCGAGAAAGATGGGCATAGAGTGTCGCAAAACCGTTTGAGTGAATCACCATGACATAGTTGCCATAAAGACTCCCCACTTTGGTCCAAGCAACATACCCAGGTGCGGCTGATCCTACGGGTGTTCCTGTAGGTGCTGGAAGATCAAGTCCTGAATGTTCAAATAAATTTCGAAACGGATAGGTAGGATCATGAAAATACGTTGAAATTCCCCTCACCGTCGGGTCTAAGGGCCAAGAAAGGACAGAGCTATCCCCTATGGAATCGCTAGCGTTTAATTTCCCCTCAATTTCATCTTGAAGCTGTGCGATCTGCTGATTCACATACACCTGTTCTTCTTTAACATCGTTCAGAAGCGTTTTAAACGTAGCTTCTGATTGTTGTGTTGTGTTGAGTAAGGCTGTTTTTGCTCCAATCGTATCGTCTAATCTCCGCTCTTCTTTTTGAAGGGATTGGCTCAGAGAAACAAGCTGATCTTTTTTTGCTTGTTCGTTTTCCCGTTTTGCCAGATAGGTTTCTTTTGAATTTCGGGCTGTATCGACAGCACTTTTGAGATCTGTGCTTAGTGATTCCAAGTGTTCCAAATCATCAAAAAAGGCGGAAAATGAATCTGCACTAAACAACAACTGGAATGGAAGCGAGTGATCTTGGATTTGAAGCTCTAATAAAATAGTAGAAATGAGTTCCCTGTCTTTATTGAGCGTTTCTTCAAGCTGATGAATTTCTTTTTCAATGACTGTAATTTGCGTATTGACGAGATCGATTTGCGATTGTGCAGATTCAATATCCAGCTTTGTTTTTGTAATTCTATTTTCAATGAGGTCTATTTCGTTGTAGAGCGAAGTTGTTTGGGATTGTTTTTCTTCAATTTTTTTGCGATATTCTTCGATCTGTCTATTGATTTGATCAATAGAGCTTTGTTTTTGAGCTATTTCTTGATTCAGCGCATTAATTTCTACAGAAGAAGTATCTGTATCATCTGCTTGCGCAAAATTTCCCCACCCGAAAATCGCGAGAGAAAAAAAGATGAGAGAAATACTGAGACGTGAAAAAACGTTCATGAAGTAAGTTTTTGGATCGCCAAAGCGATGCGCGTTAAAGAAGCATTTTTTCCGAGTATCCATAGGAGGTCAAAAGGTCCGGAAGATTGTGCTTGTCCAGAAAGAGCCACACGTAATGGCCAAAGCACATTTCCATTCTGATAGCCGTTTGATTCAATATACTGCTTTAAGACCCCTTCAATCAACTGCCGATCGTCAAAAAGAGGTTCATCCGCTTGAATCAGCAATTGTTCAATCCGCCTTAAATGCTCAAGGGCATCTTGTGCTGTGGCTTTTTTCCAGATAAGAAGTGTCGCCTCGTATGCTGAGGCGTGGAGGTAAACAGAGGCACTTTCTGACAACTCTTGAAGGGTTGTCAGTCGTTCTTTTTCCACTTCAAGAAGTCGTTCTTTTTGTAAGTCAGATAACCCGATAATGTTCTCAAGAAATGGTGTGGCAAGTTCCTTGAGTCTTTGAGGGGATGCACTGCGAATATATTGCTTGTTCATCCAATTGAGCTTTGTAATATCAAAGACAGCTCCGCTCTTATTCAGACGCGTTAAATCAAATGCGCGGATCAATTCTTCTATGGTATAAATTTCTTGGTCTGCCGAAGGGTTAAATCCTAGTAAAGCAACAAAGTTGATGAGAGCTTCTGGTAAATATCCCTTGTGCAAATAATCTTCTACAGCGACATCCCCTTGGCGTTTGGATAATTTTGATTTATCAGGGTTTAGAATGAGCGGAAGATGGGCAAATAATGGAAGAGGAAATCCTAAAACCTTATAAAGCAGCACGTGCTTGGGGACGCTTGAAATCCATTCTTCTCCACGGATGATATGCGTCACACCCATGAGATGATCGTCTACAACAACCGCCAAATGGTAAGTGGGAAACCCATCAGCTTTTAAGAGCACTTGGTCATCGATTTCCGCATTGTTGATGGTAATGATCCCTCGAATTTCATCTTT
>CAYHFJ010000369.1:0-2386 GCA_964355885.1 uncultured Flavobacteriales bacterium | reverse complement strand
ATTACCGCTTCAGGTGGAACAGCCCCTTATACCGGCACCGGTTTATTCTGTGGAATTGGTGAGGGCACAACAGCTTTCAATGTCCTTGATGCAAATGGTTGTGCTTCCAGCACTTCAATTACTTTAAGTGAACCGGCAAAGATTGAAGCAAGCTTTATTGTGACACCGGCTAATTGCGGGTTAGCAAACGGAAGTTTAAATACCATAGCTACCGGTGGTACGCCTCCTTATCTGTATTCACTTGATGGATCAACCTTTCAATCGGGAAGTACATTTAATTCACTTGGCGCAAACACCTATACTGTTTACGTTAGTGATGCTAATGGATGTACTGGAACAGCAAGCGTGTATTTACCAACAAGTGGAATGTTGCCTGCAGCAGCGGGTGTTATTACAGGTCCTTCCGGTGCGTGTCGAAATCAGAATAACATAGTTTACTCAATAGCGCCTGTTAGTGGAGCTGATTCATATCTATGGACATTACCTCCGGGAGTAAGCGGTACTTCGAACGGAACAAGCATTAGTCTTAGTTTCAACTCGTCTTATATGGGTGGTTTTGTTTGCGTGGAGGCCGTGAATTCATGCGGAAGCGGGACTTCAAATTGTCTAAACATCCCGGTCTTCACCGTTCGTCCTTCACAGCCCGGATTTATTTCCGGCACACAGAATCCATGCGGACCTAATATATATACTTACTCCATTCCGGCACTGGTCAATGTTGGCAGTTACAACTGGTCTGTTACCGGAACAGGAGTCGCTTTCATGAGTGGTCAGGGAAGTAATTCAGTAAGTGTAAGTTTTCCTGCAGGTTTCGGTCAAGGTTCAATTTCGGTAAATGCAAGCAATTGTGTTGGTACTACATCTACCCGTACTCTAACTTTAACCGGTCTTCCTGCAAATGGAAATGCATTGAACGGACCTGCATATGCTTGTGCGAATGCAATGGGCGTTGCCTACTCAATAAATCCTGTCATTGGAACGACAGGATATGTCTGGTCAACTACAGGCGATATGTCAATTGCTAGCTCCAGTGGGCCGGCATGCACTGTTAACTTTGGCCCTGGATTCACTACGGGAACATTAATTGTAACGACAAGCAATCCATGCGGATCCTTTGTGAAGGCATATACGATTCGATCCGTTCCAGCTCAACCGGGATCAATTTCCGGTCCGGGAAATAATTTATGTGGACAAACGGGAGTGACCTATAGTATCGCGGCAATTGCCTCAGCGACTTCATACAACTGGACGGTTCCTTCCGGCGCAAGTATCATGACTAATACAGGCACGAGTATCACTGTAAACTTCGGTCCGCTGTTTACGGGAACCGGCATCATCTGTGTATCGGCAGTAAGTTCCTGTGGAGCGAGTCCTGCAAGATGCTATTCTGTAACAGCAGCACCAGCCATACCGGCATCAATAAGCGGGCTCGCTTCTGTCTGTCTTTCAGCGACCGGTGTTGTGTATTCCGTCGCACCGGTAGCGGGAGCTACTTATTATTCATGGTACACAACCAATGGCGCAATCATCACCCCGCAAGGAATCGGGCTAAGCGCGACTGTTGACTACACCTCTGCTACAAGTTCATCCTTAGCGGTAAAAGTGAAATCAAATAACAATTGCAATTCCAGTGCACTGGCTCAGAAAACTGTTTCAGTAAATCTGGCTTGTAGAGAGAGTGGAAATCCGGAAACCCTATCAGGAGAGTCATTTCTGGTTTATCCGAATCCAACTCTTGGAAAATTGCAAATTGATTTCATGCAAACTGACGATGAGCAATGCACTTTCATTATCACTGATCTGCTTGGAAATATCATTGAGAAATTCGATGTGAATGCTCAAAGCGGATTTAATTCTGTAGGAATAGATTTGTACAGTCTGAGTAAAGGAATGTATTTCATTGAAATGCAAAGTGACGGACTTTCGATCGAAAAACAGAAAGTGCTTATTCTAGATTAAAATAATTCAACACTAAATAAAAGCATCGCTCTTAATGGAGCGATGCTTTTTTATTAGAATCCGGCAAACTCAGAAAGCCGTTTTAGAAAGCTTTGTGGTTTTAACTTAGTGAACTCTGTGGTAAAATCGCAACGAAAGTTTTTTTTACCTCCCGCTGGGAGGAATGTTGTGTGAAAGCCCGTGCGTAAGCTCAGCTGTCACTCTTTTTCGTGTATTTCTTTTGAATAATTTATACAGGTGAATGGCTGATTAAAAGATCATATTCGCTTGGCGGATTTGGTTGAATTCGTGCATTCGTGGCAATTTATGGCAGTTAATGTTTGAGTGCCTGACTTTGAATGCGATCCGTGTTTAATTTTTATCAATACAGGCTTCAGCTGGGATATGCTTAATCCTATAAATTAATTAAATTGAGTTCAGATCTCAG
>CAYHFJ010000368.1:0-2390 GCA_964355885.1 uncultured Flavobacteriales bacterium | reverse complement strand
GCCGCGCTGCCGATTTTATTGCACATCTTCCTGAGTTGAGGCGTATTTTGATTACTGATGTGGAAGCTGCCTACCTGGGCGACCCGGCTGCGACCAGTATGAGTGAGGTGATTTTTTGCTATCCGGGCATCCGTGCAATTTCCAGTTACCGAATAGCTCATGCACTCCACCGTTTTGGCATCCCTCTAATTCCCCGGATAATAACCGAAATGGCCCATTCTGAGACAGGCATTGATATTCATCCTGAAGCAACAATCGGTACGCATTTTGCGATCGACCACGGAACTGGTATTGTAATAGGGTCAACAACAATAATAGGTTCCAATGTTAAATTGTATCAGGGTGTTACATTGGGTGCCAAGGGATTTGCATTGGACGAAGCAGGGAATCCGGTGAAGGGCATACCCCGTCATCCTATCGTTGAAGACAATGTTGTGGTTTATTCAAATGCTTCAATTCTTGGACGTATCACCATCGGACACGATTCAGTGATTGGAGGAAATATTTGGGTCACCAATGATTTGCCTCCTTTTTCAAAGATTGTTCAAAACAGGGCCAGATCCTCTGAATTTATCTTTGGCGGAGGTATTTAAATCTATAGAGAAATCTTTGGGCTCCTTGATGGAAAATGTTATACTGTCATATTACAAACAACCATAGTGAAGAAATTTAAGATCATTGTAAAGACCTTTGCCGGGCTCGAGCCGGTTCTGGCAATGGAACTGAAAGCCATTGGTGCAGAATCAGTTACCCAGGAGAGAAGGGCTGTTTCATTCCTCGGAGACAAAGCTTTATTGTATAAGGCCAATTTTCTTCTGAGAACTGCATTGAAGATACTTGTACCAATTGCCCGGTTCAGTGTAGGCAGTAAAGACGATCTATACATTAATGCAAAAAACATTCCATGGTCTGAGTATATTACCTTGGGAAAGACTTTTGCCATTGACAGTACAGTACAGTCTGAAATTTTCGTTAACTCCATGTTTGCATCTCTCAGGGTCAAGGATGCAATAGCAGATTACTTCAGGGAAACTTTTGGGAAAAGACCTTCTGTGAACCAGGAAGATCCTGACATAAGAATTCACATTTACCTCATGGGCGATTATTGTGAGATAGCACTTGACAGTTCTGGTGAGTCGCTCCACAAGAGAGGATATCGTGTTGGTCAAGTTGAGGCGCCTGTAAATGAGGTGCTTGCTGCAGGAATGATAATGCTGACTGGCTGGACTGGGGGTTCGGATTTTTTTGATCCTATGTGTGGATCAGGAACACTTCTCATTGAAGCAGCTATGATTGCTAAAAATATCCCGGCAGGAATTTACAGGAAGTCCTTTGGATTTGAGAAGTGGCTAGACTTTGACCAAGATCTTTTCTCTGAAATTTACAATGCTGATTATGAAAGGGAATCATCTGCCAAAATTTTTGGGTCAGATATTTCGGCCCAGAGTTGTACAATTGCCAGAAGCAACATAAAAAATGCCGGTTTATCCAAAGCGATCGAAGTTGTCGCCCATGATTTTCTTACAATTGCTCCCCCATTTGTTGAAGGAATAATCGTGACCAATCCTCCCTATGGAGAAAGGTTAAAGACACAGTCCATCATTGAATTGTACAAGTCCGTGGGAGATGTACTTAAACAAAAGTTTGCCGGCTATACTGCCTGGATCATCTCAAGTTCAGAAGAGGGGTTCAAGAGTATAGGATTAAAACCTGCCAAAAAAATTGAATTGTACAATGGTGCGCTTCCTTGTAGCTTTAGGAGCTTTGAACTTTTTTCCGGAACGTACAAGCAAAAAGTAATTCTGAAGAAGGCGAATCAGAATTTGGATTAACTGTATGACATAAAAAGGAGTGAGGCTATTGACTTATCTTCTTAAAATTTACATCCTGTTTGATACTTGTCACAAGATATTCCTTGCATTTGAATTTGCGTTTCTTAACATATTTCTCACTGCTGAACCCCATAATCTGAGCAATTTGCTTTAACGGCACTTTGTCGAAGAAAAGCTGGAGCAATTTCTGACAATCGCTTCCCAGCAACTGAAAGTGCTTTTGATAGAGTTTGAAACGTTCATTTTTTTCAACCAATTCTGAGAAATCATGATCGAATTCTGTTTCAAATGCAGAGGTGTCGCTCATCATTTCTTTCTCAGATTTGATCCTTGAAAGTTGCTTTAACCATAAGAATTTGCAGACAGAATACAGGTATGTCTCAAAAGCACAATTGATAACCAGATCATTAGCCTTCAGCTTTCTGTAAACAACAATGATTGCTTCCTGGAAAACGTCATTCGCATCATCATCGTCACCACTGTTTTTTTTGATATACAGGTTGACTTTGTAATAGAAATTCTTATAGATATGTTGCAGTATTACGTTGTCATTACGTA
>CAYHFJ010000367.1:0-2392 GCA_964355885.1 uncultured Flavobacteriales bacterium | reverse complement strand
TGCGGATCAAGTTATCCGACAAACAATATTTGCTGATCAACCTGTTGGAGGCTCCTCTTTTGGCCTTGATTGTTGGTTATTTTACGAGATATTCTGAAGGAGCCGAATACATTTTTGCGCACAATAAAAACCTGATTTCCTATATTTTTATGGCCATTGTCGTGGTGCTTTTCATGGGAATGAGTGTGAGTGCAGAGGAAATTATCAAAGATCGAAAAATACTTCAGCGAGAATCTTTTCTTAACCTGAGCAGGTTCAGTTACATCAATTCAAAAGTAGTGTTTCTGCTTTTGTTGTCGGCATTTCAAACTTTGGCCTTCGTCATTGTTGGAAACCTTGTTGTTGGAATTCATGGGTTAAATCTGGCTTATTGGATGGTTCTGTTCTCGGTGGCAGTCTTTTCCAATTTGTTGGGACTAAATATTTCCTCAGCTTTTAATTCGGTGGTGACGATTTACATCCTGATCCCCTTGCTTTTGATTCCACAGATTCTTTTATGTGGTGTGATCGTGAAATTTGACGATTTGCAGGACAAAACAGCTGACAAGGACTACGTTCCCATCGTGGGAGAGGTAATGGTCTCGCGATGGGCGTTTGAAGCCCTTGCAGTCGAACAATTCTCCGGGAACAAGTATATGGCCGATTTTTTTGAGGAGGAAAAGGAACTGGCTCAAACGAGATATCTTTCCGATTTGCTTTTAACCGAGCTGATTGGACGGATCGATTTTCTGGCAGGTCAGATCAACAAGGGAAAACCGGCCAGTGAATTGTTGTCAAAGTTTAATATCATCCGGAATGAGATAAAGGAACTGGACAGGGCTGGAGTGGTGCCACCTTTTACCTCCGTAGATTCGATTGTTCCCCAAAAATTTTCGGACCGGGTAGGAGAGGCTGCCAAGGAGCATCTGCGGAAAATGCAGAATATTTACAAGGCAAAGAAGAATCTGTTACGTAAGCAAAATGATGAGAAGGTGTTGAATTTGAACAATCAGTTTGGTTCAAATTATCTGTACGATCTGAAACAGAAATACAATAACCTCGCTATTCAGGATTTGGTCATGAACACCGGTTCATCCGAGTATTACAGGGAGACAGAATCCGGATTGATGCAGAAGGTTGCCCCCATTTACAAAGTGCCGGATTACAATAATGGCAGAGCCCAATTTTTTGCCTCTGAGAAAAGAGTTCTTGGTCTTTCCTTTCCAACTCTTTATTTCAATGTGTTCGTAATCTGGCTGATGTCGCTATTCCTCTATGTAGCCTTGTATTATAACTGGTTCAGGAAATTGTTGAGGCAATAATTCTTTCTGGTTTTTTTGCACAATAGTTTTTTAATTGCTGATCTCCTGTGGGTGTGCTTAACGTGTAAAGACAGGTGATCCGGGTCTGGACAAGTGGCCATTGAAGCAATAACCATCACTGCTAAATCCCTGCAGATCCTCCTCGCAATTTATGCGGTACTCAAGAATGTATCGGGTCATCATTCCTCTGGCTTTTTTTGCATAAACGGTAATCATCTTGTACGAGTCGTACTTATTCTCCAGAAATTGAGGGGTGACGATATCAGCCTTCAATTTTTTCAGATCGATTGCCGAAGAATATTCCAAAGAAGCGAGGTTGATCAGCAGGTTAGAGCCACTCTCTTTCAAATCAACCACAATTTGCCTGGTGATCTTTTGTCTCCAGAAATGGTAAAGATCAGTGTACTTGCTAAACTGGAAAGATGTTCCCATCTCCAGGCGGTAAGGTTGTATCAGGTCAAGAGGCCGAAGCACACCATACAATCCTGAGAGAATGCGCAAATGCTGCTGGGAATATTCAACATCTCTACTCTGCATGGATGTTATGTCCAATCCGTGGTAGACTTCACCTTTAAAGGAGAATATTGCCGGATGGGAATTATCAGTTGTAAAGTCCGGTTTCCAAAGAGCAAATCTCTCCTGATTTAACCAGGCCAATTTGCGGTTTATCTTCATCAGCTCCTCCAACTGGCTTGCAGATAGTTTTCTCAGATACCTGATTAGTTCGGCAACCTCCTTCGGGAAAAGCGGTTGTGAATTTAGTGGGGTAATACTTGCCGATTTGAAGTCGAGCGTTTTTGAAGGGGCGAGTAAAATTAGCATATAGATTATAGACTTAAAGTCCAGGAGGCGTAATAAAGAGAGCCGGTATGGCCGGTTCCGGGTGCGCTGAAATATTCTTGACCTCCTATGTTGGCTCCTCCAATTTTTATGACGGATTTTAGTTTTGTAATTGTGTAACTGATCTGGGCATCCACCACAGTGCTTGAAGGAACTATCGCACTTTGGAAACTTGACTCCCATAAATAGTCATTGTTCCACCTTAGGTTTACATTAAAGCCAAAATTTTTAAACACTGCAGGATTGCCAAT
>CAYHFJ010000366.1:0-2399 GCA_964355885.1 uncultured Flavobacteriales bacterium | reverse complement strand
AATCAATTTGTCCAGTTTTTTAAATAATAAACTGGACAAATTTCAACTCCTCAATAAGTCGGGATAAACCTCTCCCAATTTTTCTTCGGTGAATTTCATTTATACATTTTTTTTAATTTGCCAAAACCCTTCTTTTCGGCCTCTTATTCTTTCGATAATACCCAAATCTTTCAGTTTTTTGATGTGCTTTTCCGTTGCCCGGGAAGATATTCCTACGATCTTCCCTGCCTCTTCTGCGGTAATTTTAGGGTAGAGTACAATGAGTTCTAAAACGATATTCCAGGTTGGGATTTCTTTTTCCGAACTCTTTTCCGAACTCTTTTCCGAACTTCCTGTCATCAGACTACTTTTTATTAGCAATCAATTGCCACAAACCGTTTCTGTCTGCACCAATTCTCATTATTATCTGCTTTTCTTTTAACGTTTTGATATGTTTGTCAATTGCTGTATGGCTAATTCCAATTTGCTCTGCCATACTTTTTTTAGAGATTTTCGGATTGTTCTTAATCAATTCGATTATTCTAAATTGACTTTCTACCAACCCATCTACCAACCCATCTACCAACCCATCTACCAACCCATCTACCAACCCACTTTCAGGTACTTCGGATATAAATATTGTAACTTCTACACCACCGTTCATTTCTTTAATTTCCGGTTCAGGCAAGCCAGCTTCTTTACACGAATTGATGATTTTAAGTGTACCGCGCCCCCAAGTGTCAATATAACCAGCCAAAAAGCAAGCGTTCGCAATGATAGGATTACGTGGACGGGAACTGTGATCCGATTTCAAATCTTCAATGCTTAAACCGATTGGTAATCCGCCTTCATTCCAAATGGAAAGTTTGTCGTCGAACACCCGCATTTGAATAGTGGCTCCCATGTGGGTGCGATGAACGAAAGCATTTAACAGCATTTCACGTAGCGCCTGAATGGGGTACTGGTCTTTTTCTACCCGTTGAAAACCTTCAAAAGCAACAGGGCGCGTCAGAAATTTGTAATTCAACTGTACCTGAACTTCATGCAGCAACTGAACTAGATTACCTTCAACCACTTCATGAAATTTCAAATCCGAAGCATCTTTGCCAAACCTTCCGATTTTCACTTGAATATTCGGATAAAAGCGCATTGGTTCTTTGCCGAACAGGATAATGGCAGCACGTTTTAGTTTTTTCCCATCAGTAAGTTTTAGTTTTTCTAATGTCTGAAAGGTTGATAAACCTTTTGTGTCAGGCATTCTGCCTTTTTCATTGCTGTCCTCTATAAATTTTGCAATACTTGCTTCATCAATGTCTTTAACGGTTGCCCCTTCTTCAATTACGTCATCCCATGTTTTGCCAGCTTTTTTAAGCAAAAACTCATTCAATTCAACGCCTGTAAGTTCCATTTTTGTGCTGCCCGAACGGTAATAATACCTGCCACGCAACGAAACAGCCACCGAATAAGGATTGACTTTGATGGAGATGTACTTTTTCCCTTCTTCGTCATGCAACTGCACATCGCATATTATCCCCATGGAGTTGCGGATTTTATTGGGGATATCTTCCAACAATCTGGCATAATCGGTTAGGTTTACTACATCCCCTGTATCATTCCGCCCAATATAAATAACGCCACCAATGGCATTGGCAAAACCGCAAACCCATTTTAGGTAATTATCGTGCCAGCTTTGCTTGTATTCTATGTTTTGTTGTTCGGTCATAGTCTTATTAATATTTCTTTCCTGGCGGCGAAGCACCGAAACCCGACTTACCGGGTAGCTTGCTAGTGACAGCCGGTGCTAATTGTATTTCAGTATCAATGTTTATTATTTGCAAACCATTTTCACGTGAAAGTCTGGAGTTTAAAATTGCTTTTACTTATGCAAGTTCAATTTCGCATATTCCAGATCAAACATGATATAAGCGCCGATGGCATAATTGACACCTTCCTTCGTTTTTCTGCCAAAATAATAAGTACGGTCGCCGATGCAGGTTCCTTCACAAACGCGGGTAGGAATGAGGTATTTTCCCTCCGTTTTGGTAGCGTTTTTCCTCAGTCCGTTGTAGGCTTTTTGCACGACAGGCAGGAAGGTTTTCCTGTTCAGCACCTTCATCTCTATACCAATGGTCATGCCGTAAGCGAACATGGCTGTGCACGAGCTCTCGGGGAAATTCTCCGGATTTCTATTATAGATCGGCAGCTGGTACCACATTCCGGTTTGTGGATCCTGTAGTCGCGGCAGGCTCTTCGTGATTTCCTTCAGCTCTTTGGCGAATGCTTTGAAATAGGCCGATTTTACCGGAACAGTCATCATCGCATCTGCGACAGCCATGACGATCCAGCCATTTCCGCGTCCCCAGAACTCGATGCTCTTGCGCCCGGAGGTCTGCTTCGCCCATCCCAACTGGCTGCAACGA
>CAYHFJ010000365.1:0-2416 GCA_964355885.1 uncultured Flavobacteriales bacterium | reverse complement strand
TTCTCTTACAGTAATGACCACTATTCTGAATAATTATCATGCAGGGCGTCTGACAACTGACTCAGGCTCGAAAGCACTGACATTAAACAAACCTAATGCTTTTGTTATTGGTGAACCAGATTTTAATTATAACGCAGGCTCTGATGAATATGGATCAATCACATTCGAGAAATCCTCTAAATCCTATAAAGTAGGAGATAAACTTGAAGTGATCATACCTCACTGCGATCCGGTAGTCAATCTGTATGATTTCATGTATGGTATCCGTAATGATAAGGTTGAGTCGATTTTACCGATACTGGCGAGAGGGAGAGGACAATAGAGTTGAAAGTGGAGAGTTGAAAGTTGAAAAAATGTACAATATTGTGGTAGCTGTGACTTGTTGTATCCGTTAAATAACTGAATTGCACTCCTAACTAACTATTTCAGAGAAAATTCAGGATAATAGAAACTTTGTTAGTTTATTAGCCTTCTTTGTTAGAGATAAATATCTACTAATGGGGGCAATACCTACAAAATCATACTCATTTGCCATCGAGATCATAAAGATGTAGGTTCCTTTGCGAAGTCAAAAAGGAATTTGTGCTTTCAAAACAAATATTGAGAAGTGGCACTTCTATTGGGGCTTTAATACAAGAGGCAGAACATGCACAGTCGAAAGCCGACTTTCTCAATAAGATGAATATTGCTTTAAAAGAAGCTAATGAAACAATGTATTGGCTAATGCTTTTGAAGGATACTTCCTATATCAATGGCCAACAATTTGTAGCAATTAATCAAAATTGCAATGAAATCTTAAGACTTTTGGTAACTATTGTGAAAAGCACAAAAATTTCTCTTAAAAGATAAACCACTTTCAACTTTCCACTTTCCACTTTCCACTTTCAACTTTCAACTTTCCACTCTCCACTTTCAGTACTACAGTTTTTTAATAACAATATTCCTGTACCAAACCTCATTCCCATGATCTTGAAGAGCGATCTTGCCTGTTTTATAGATTCCGAAGCCCGGCATGGTCTTAAATTTACTGCCGGCTACCATTTGCTTCCAGTTGTCGTCCCACATAGCAGTTGAAACAATTTTTTCTCCGTTCAGAATAAAATCCAGTTTCCCATTGTTTGAGATGATCTCCACCTTATTCCATTGGCCTACCGGTTTTACCGGTTCAGTGCTGCTGGCAATCAGGTCATAGAGATCGCCTGCGCGGTGTTTGAATATTTTACCGTCGGTATGTCCATCATTATCCAATACCTGCATCTCAGGACCAGTATTATAGGTTGCGGGATATTTGGCTGGATCTTCATGTACATTGAAGATAATACCACTGTTCCCGTTTTTTGAGATCTTCCACTCAAGTTTCAGGTGATAATTATCAAATTCTGCATTTGTAACCAGGTCGCCACCCTGCCCTGCAGTCTTGTTTGGTGCATCCAAATAAATTGCACCATCCTGAACTTTCCAGTCGGATCCAGCTGTAGTTTTGCCGTATGTATGCCATCCCTCTATTGATTTACCATCAAACAGTTTTTGCCATCCACCACTTTCAGAACCATTCATTGTACTTTTATTAGTACCACAGCCTGAGATCAGAACTGCAGCAAGGATTACCATGCCGGAATATCTCATATTAGTTAGTTTTTAAAGAGAGAATATATTTTACCATCTCTTTTGCATCATCTGTGCCGATAGTGGGGTGAGGTGCCATTGGTATTTCGCCCCAGGTACCGGAACCACCATTTATAATTTTTGAAGCGAGCAGGTCAATATTTGCATCAGTAGCGGTGTATTTATTGGCAACATCAGTGTACGACGGACCTATAATTTTCCCATCTACCTTATGACAGGTCAGGCAGTCAGACTTGGTGATCATTTCTTTTCCTTTTGCGGATCCGGTGGAAGCTGTTGCACCAGTTCCGATCTTATTGGCATTAGTATCTACGCTCGACTGCTGTGCTGCAGCACTTTGGTTTTCACCTGCTGTTGTACTATCATCTGCTGTACTTGATCTTTCGCTGTTGTTGCAAGCCATCATGACACCGCAAATTCCAAAAATGATTAATATTTTTTTCATGTAATTTAGTTTAAATAGATCGGCGAAATTAGTAATTTAATTTATATCCCTAGAATTTTTCGGTTGAGTTCATCATTCCTCCCGCGGCCGGCGAAATCATCAAAGTCCTTATCAGTCACCCTGATTATATGATCTTTGATAAATTCAGATCCTTCCCTGGCACCATCTTCAGGGTGCTTGATGCAGCATTCCCATTCCATTACCGCCCATCCTTTATAATCATATTGGGCAAGCTTACTGAATATCCTTTTAAAATCTACCTGCCCGTCGCCAGGTGAGCGATACCTTCCTGCGCGGTTTGCCCAGCTCTGATACCCGCCAAAGGCCCCTTGTTTACCTGTTGGG
>CAYHFJ010000364.1:0-2430 GCA_964355885.1 uncultured Flavobacteriales bacterium | reverse complement strand
CCTCTTTACTCAATATCACACACAAACTTGTTGAATGAAATGGGATTGGAGACTGTGCAATAAGACTATCACCCTGAACATCCCACCACCGAATCAATGAATCACTTGCAAGAATAAGCATTGATCGAGAAATGGATAATATTGAATGAGGAACATCAATAAAATTATGTGATTGAACTTTGCCAGATGAATATGTTATTTTTGCAACTCCCCCCCCTGCTGTTCCCCATCCGGAGGGCCCAACAGCCCATATGTCACCTTTATTGTCAAGACAAATATCCGTAGGTCGATAAACATTTTGGCCAAAGAAACCAAGCAGATGGGGATTATTCATTTTATCTTGCGTGCAATCCCAACTACGGTAGGGGTTATATGCAACTACTGCACCATTCGTATAACTTGCACAAATTAGCTCATCACCGCGATTAGTAAAACTATATGTCTCACCAGACCAACCCGGGTGGTGATCACCAAGAACTGATACCCTCGTGTCTTTAATGTCGTATCGAAATAGTAACGTACTTTGATAGGCTCCTCCATATACCTGTTTGTCTGGACCAGTTGTTATAGAGAATATATTTCGTTCCACCGATGGAAGTTCAGGAGTTAGTATCTCTTTCTTTATTTGGTTGCGATAATCATATTGCACAACTTGACCATCATTTGACACTTCATATTGAAGGGCAAGCTCAAGGTCAGAAGGAATTCGAAGTAGTTTTGGATCAATGTGAACCGTCAACGCTTCTATTTTGGGATGATATTGATATATTTTTTTTCCGTCATATGTAATGACTGCATCGTTCTCTGTATTAATATAGAAATCGACCGCGCTGCCGTATCCCGAACTATGGTTCCATTTTGACCATAGGCTATCCATGTGATGTTCAGGCCAAGGAATGTTATTAATATATTTTCCCGTTGCTGCATCAAAGCATAATCGGTGTCCGCTCGGGAAATGAGTTGCGTACACTATTTTTTTCCCTGTAATGATATTAAAACAAAATCCATTTTTTTTATATTCTTCCGGCATCCATTGAGCAACATCCGTTTTCCTGGAGGGGTCATAAATTAATATTCTCGCCTTATAACCCAAGCCAAAAGCTATTTTCCCATCTGGCAATGTTGTCGCAGTGCTAACATACCAGTTTCCTTTCTCTGATATTTTGGGAAGATATTCAACTCTACCATTTTGCATATTTAATCTTGCGCGCTCACCTAGACAACTACCTGCATATAACCATCCATCTTTACCTTCGCAAAGAACACGAACATGGTTAAGATAATTGTTGGGAACATTGAATATACGTGATCCCGCTTCCTTCCATGAATCGTCAATAGGATTCCAGACCATTACATACCCGCTTGTTGATCCGATATAGACTTTACCGTTTGAACCATAAACTATTGGATACGCTTCAAGGTGATTAAGGGGATGGACATAATATTTTTTTGTTTTCAGATTCATTGCAACAAAATGCCCACCCGACTCTGCTGTTGTTGTCCAGCATAGCAGGTCATCCTTATTCTTTCCAAAAGCCTTCGCTGTTTTGTATGATATTCTGTTTGGCGATTGTATCGGGACCCCATGATCCCGGATGGTATGATCTGTTTGGGAAAGAATAAATCCATGTGAAACAAAAAATATTAGGAGAAATATTGTTTTCATATTTTATTGAAATTAAGATTTCGACGATCCTTTTTATCTACTATTCTTTCATCACCATAATCTCTTAACGATTGGCGTAGGACGCTCTACAAAATGCAATATGTTTCCTTCTATATCATTAAAGAAGGCCAACTTCATTTCCTGTGTGCGGACTATTTTATTTTCAGGGATATCTACTCCCTTTATTTTAAGATTACTTACTTCCTCGTCAAATTCAACAACGCTGATTCCAAGATGTCGCAATCCTGAGTGAACATTATCAACATTTTCACCGAAATCGTTTGCCGGATAGATCTCTAACATCCCACCATTTCTATCTTGAATAAAAAATGTTTTTCGCTCATGTATTGAATGTACAACTGTATAATTCAACACTTTTACATACCATTGATAAAGTAATTCCGGATCTTTTGCACAAAGACCAATATGTTCAATTCCGCGTATCATATGATTTTATCAATTAATGAGTGTATTTGTCTCGCAATATTGTTGCTGCATCACCGAGTTTTTTTAATTTGAGTGCCGCTTCTCTAATAGTGATAGGATTCTCACTACTTGGAGCAAAACCACAATCCGGGTTCAATGATATCCTCTCTTTATCAACATATTTCATAGCTTCTTCTACCCGTGATACAATCCGATCAATTTCATCTCCCTTTTCTGATAGCACATCAATCGCTCCCATTCCAAGTACTTTTTCTTGTGGAAATAATCGGAGTACCTTGATTTCCTCTATAGGTTCTGAAGCAAATTCAAGAGCAAAT
>CAYHFJ010000363.1:0-2458 GCA_964355885.1 uncultured Flavobacteriales bacterium | reverse complement strand
AGCCGGCACCCCAAAAACACCCCCAAACGGCACCCTAAAAGGTTTCGAATTGCTTCACTTGTCGGAATTTTGTACATTTTTATATCCCGAAACGGCACCCGAAAAATATCAGTAGAAGAACCAGAAGATAACTTCGGGTGATAATCATATATTTGACTGCTTTAATAAATGCTTTTCTGGAAGCATAATGAACAAAAAGACTTTATCCGAAAGAGACATCTGTACCAAGTATATCACACCTTCGCTTCAGCGGGCAGGTTGGGATATGCTCACCCAGATTTTGGAAGAGGTCAGTTTTACCGATGGTAAAATTTATGTGCGTGGCAAACTCACGGCACGGGGAAAAGGGAAACGTGCCGATTACATTCTTTATTTCAAGCCAAACATTCCAATTGCAATCATTGAGGCAAAAGACAACAACAATTCTGTTGGAGCAGGTATGCAACAAGCGTTGGACTATGCCAAAATCCTTGACATTCCGTGTGTGTTCAGTAGTAACGGTGACGGATTTTTATTTCATGACAGAACCGCCACAACCGGAAATATTGAAACGGAAATTGATTTAGAAAACTTCCCTTCACCTGCTCAACTTTGGGAAAAATACAAAACATACAAAGGCATTTCTACTCCGGCTTCAGAAAAAATTGTGTCGCAGGATTATTATTTTGACGGAAGCGGAAGGAAGCCCCGATACTATCAGCAAATTGCAGTGAACAGGACGGTTGAAGCAATTGCTAAAGGACAAAATAGAATCCTTTTGGTAATGGCCACAGGTACCGGAAAAACATATACCGCTTTCCAGATCATACACAGGTTGTGGAAGGCAGGAGCAAAAAAAAGAATTTTGTTTCTCGCAGACAGGAATAATCTTCTCGATCAAACACGCAGAGGTGACTTTAAGCACTTTAAAGATAAAATGACTGTAGTTAAGCATCGCATGGTTGACAAAAGTTATGAAATTTATCTTGCATTATATCAGGGATTAAGTGGCAACGAAGAAGATAAAAATATCTACAAACAATTTTCACCGGACTTTTTTGATTTGATCGTTGTAGATGAGTGCCACCGTGGAAGCGCACGGGAAGACAGCAGTTGGAGAGAGATTCTGCAATACTTTAAGAACGCAACTCAGATTGGGTTAACTGCAACACCGAGAGAAACGCTCACCGCAAGCAACAGCGAATACTTTCTCGACCCTATTTATACATACTCTCTTAGACAAGGAATTGATGATGGTTTCTTAGCACCGTATAGAGTAATAAGAGTCGGCTTAAATATTGATTTGGAAGGATGGAGACCGCCAAAAGGTTTTGAAGATAAAGATGGAAATCTTGTTGAAGATCGAATTTACAACCGCAGTGATTTCGATAAGCCCGGAGGAATTGCCGTTGACGAAAGAAGAAAAATTGTAGCTGAAAAAATAACGCAGCTGTTAAGGGGTACAGATCGCTTTTCCAAAACAATTGTTTTCTGTTGCGACATTGAACATGCATCAGCGATGCGTAGTTTTATTGCAAACGAAAACAGCGATCTCGTGGCGAACAATTACAAATATGTAATGCAGATCACCGGAGATAATGACGAAGGAAAAAGAGAATTAGATAATTTTATCAATCCTGAAGAAAAATATCCCGTCATTGCCACCACATCCGAACTAATGACCACTGGCGTTGATGCCCAAACCTGCAAAGTCATTGTGCTTGATAGCAACATTGCAAGCATGACAAAATTCAAACAGATCATTGGGCGAGGGACAAGAATCAACGAGGAGTACAACAAGCTTTATTTTACCATTCTTGATTTCCGAAGTGCTACTGACTTATTTGCGGACCCTGCATTTGATGGGGAACCGATCAGAATAAAACCTGTAAATGAAGAAACTGATTTAACAGATGTTATTGAAGAAGAAGAAAATGACATTGAAGATATTATTGATGTAGATACAGGTGAAGAAATAACTCTTGCTCCGCCTGAAATTCGCAACCCCGGTACAGCCGCTGAACCGCCTATTCCTCGTCTGAAAATTTTTGTCAATGGTGTGGATGTTTCCGTTCTCGTTAGTCGTGAACTATACTTTGACATTAACGGCAAACCGATCACATCATCTTTGAAAGATCATACGAAAGAAATTATTAAAGGGAAATTCAAATCACTTGATGAATTCTTAAACCGGTGGAATAGCACCGACAGAAAAGAAGCAATCATTCAAGAGTTACAAAAGCAGGGAGTTTTAGTTGAGGCGTTGATGGAGGCAGTGGAAAATAATTGCGACCTGTTTGATTTAATTTGTCATGTTGCTTACGACCAACCACCGCTAACACGAAGGGAAAGAGCCAACAATGTGAAGAAGCGGAACTACTTTACAAAGTATGGTGAGCAGAGTAGAAATGTTTTGGAAGCATTACTTGACAAATACGCCGATGAAGGAATTGAAAATTTAGAAAGCATGGAAGTGTTG
>CAYHFJ010000362.1:0-2482 GCA_964355885.1 uncultured Flavobacteriales bacterium | reverse complement strand
AATTTTGCAATTCGCATTTTCGAAAAAGTTCTGTTATTCGTTAGGGTAATAAGTGCAATGAATTATTCGATAACAAATTTACCGCTTTTTAGTTCATCATTTTTAACAGTAAACTTAAATTGATAAACACCTTTAGCCAGTAAAGAAAGGTCGATTTGCTCTTCGATTCCTATCAGTTGGGTTGAAACAACTCGTCTTCCGGCTAGATCAAGAATTTCGAAAGAAATTCTATCAAATGAATTGCCTTTAGGAATCGAAACAGTAAGTTGACTGGTTGCAGGGTTCGGATAAACAGTAAAATCATTTTCATCTATTATTCCCGTTACTGAACAAAAATCAAAAACAATCTGAACAGAATCGGAATTACTACAGGAATTAAAATCAATTACTGTTACTGAAAAAACAATAGAATCTGCAATAGCAGAATTTGCCAAAAAAGTTTGTGACCCGCTTCCATCCTGCCATTGATAATTTAATAAACCCGTTCCGGCATCTAGTGTGATTGATTGGGGGATACAAAGAGTAGTATCATTACCAAGAGAAACAACTGGAAGCGGATTGACAACAACATTGATGACATTGGAGCTATTTGTACAACCGTTTGTATCGATCACGGTTACAAAATATCCTCCCGCAGTTGAAGTGTTTATCATCAATGAAGAATCTCCAGTGTTCCAAAGAACGTGCGGAAAAGAATCGCTTGTGAGAGAAACATTTTGACCTGAACAAAGAAAGGTGTTACCAAAAGAAAAAATGTTAGGAGCGGGAAGTGGAAGAAACTGAACACTGAAGGGCTCACTCATAAGTTGACAGCCATAAGTTCCGTCAATTAAATTTACTGAGTAATTCCCGTCAAGCAGTACAGGAAGAGTATCAATGCTACCCGAAAAATAAAATCCATTGCGGTACCAGGTTGAATAATACGGATGTACAAGAGAATCAGAATCAAATAAGAGGTATGTATAATTTCCATCACAAGTTATTCCTGTTGAAGTTACGGCAACCGGATGAATATTTTTAGGGTACACGAATATTGTATCGGATACCGAAGCAGATAGTCCAAGAGAATCGGTAACAGTCAATGTATAAATCACTGTGGAATCTGTAACTATTAGAGGCGAAACAACATTCGTATCAAGCAAGTTATCGATTGGTGACCAATGATAAGAATAGGGTGGCACTCCACCTTGAGCGGTAACTGGCAGGTAAATCGTATCAAACGCGCAAGAAAAAGCAGGGGAATGCATGACTATAAGAATTGAATCCTGATTCAGATGATAATAGTCACAATCCGTATCAAGATAACCGCATCCCCAATCTCTCTCATGCGAATGAACTAACTGATGATCGGAGTTATAGGTGTATATGAAATGATCTGATTCATCGCAACCTTCAAAGTCAACCGACCACCATCCATCAGTAAGTACATAATTCCATGCATCATAAGAAGTATATGAGTTTCCTGTAAACAGCCAACCGGGATTATCGTAATCGTAATACGTTTCCTCGACCAAATGTCCTGCAGCATCGTATTCATAAACGGTTTTGTCAGACGAATCAGAACAAAGAGAGTCCCAGCAATAAAAATTATATTTAAAGATTAACGAAGAGAGTGAGTCGTAAATAAAAACAGAGTGACTGTAATTTTCCCAAGTGAATAAAACAGTGTCTAACCGTTGCGACCATGACGCAATTTTCAGATTCAACGAATCATAATAATTTAGGATTCGGGTGGAGCCGGAGTTTATTGAATTGGAATATACCTGAGACGTGAGGTTGGAAAGAGAATCGTAAAAATAAAAGGTATGGGACATACCCTGAAAAACAAAACCATCATGATTGAAAAAATCAATGTTACTTATCCTATTCAGAGTATCGTAAGCCCAAGTTTGTATCCTTATTGTGTCCAATTCCTGAATCCCGTTATTCCATTCTTTATGAATTGAAAATATTTTATTGCCACTTGTATCGAACGATAAAGAATCGAAAGTGAGATAAAGAACGGGCAATGGAAATGCTACGAGACGAAGGTCTGTTATTTTATTTCCTAAACTATCGTAAGAATAATAATTAACAACTTGCAAATGATATACTGTATCTCCGCCATAAGTATTTAGGGTCTCGGAAATCAATTGCTGCAATGAATCGTACAGATACAAGTAATCGTATTGATGAAGGAAATTGGAATCAGGGTACTCCTCGTCACATCTCTCAAAGTGATAATAATTTATCTCGGTAATATTCCCTAATGAGTCAATGTGTTCAATGGTTTTGTCCAAGGATGGAAGTCCGGAACAATCAACTCCAGACTCAGTGCAAAGAATAATCCTTAAACTATCCTGTGCAATCAAATCAGTCATTGCAGAATATAGAAAGAAGACAATAAAAAAAATCTTCTTCATGGGTAATAGTTCTTATTCGACCACTAATTTACCGCTTTTTAGTTCTTCATTTTTAGCAGTAAGCTTAAATTGATAAACAC
>CAYHFJ010000361.1:0-2485 GCA_964355885.1 uncultured Flavobacteriales bacterium | reverse complement strand
CTGAAATAATGGCTGTCATTCCTTCGCGAAAATCATCCCCGCTAATTTCGAATTTAAGTCTCTCCAGAAGACCTGATTTATCAGCATAAGATTTTAATGTCCGGGTCAATGCTCTTCGGAATCCTGCAAGGTGGGTGCCACCTTCATGGGTATTGATATTATTAACGTACGAGTGAATATTTTCATTGAAAGAAGTGTTGTATTGCATCGCTACTTCGACCGGAATCCCTGCACGTTCTCCTTCCATATAAATAGGTTCAGGAATTAATCTTTCCCTGTTAGCATCCAGGTAGCTGACAAATTCTCTCAAACCACCTTCACTGAAAAATGACTCGAACCTTTGTTTTCCATCTGTATCCAATTCACGTTCATCGGTGATATTGAGTCTGATTCCTTTATTCAGGAAAGCAAGCTCACGCAGCCTTGTGGCAAGTGTATCATATTGATATATTCCGCTGGTAAAAATTGAAGTGTCAGGTAAAAAAGTCACATCTGTACCTCTTCGATCAGTTTCCCCGTCAAATTTTACAGGGTATAAAGGCTTTCCGCAGGAATATTCCTGAATATGTTTTTTCCCATTACGGTAAACCGAGACTTTCAGGTGAGAAGAGAGTGCATTCACGCATGAAACACCAACCCCGTGAAGCCCTCCTGAAACCTTATAAGAGTCTTTATCAAATTTTCCACCGGCATGAAGTACGGTCATTACCACCTCAAGGGCACTTCTATTTTCTTTTGGAATGATTTCAGTTGGAATTCCCCTGCCATCATCTTTAACAGTGACACTGTTGTCAGCATGAATGTATACATCAATGTTCTTGCAATGTCCTGCAAGTGCCTCATCAATGGAATTGTCAACTACCTCATATACGAGATGATGCAGACCTTTTACACCAATATCGCCGATATACATTGCAGGTCGCTTACGGACAGCCTCAAGGCCCTCCAAAACCTGAATACTGTCTGCAGAATATTCTTGCGGTGTATGATTCGTACTTGGCGTTGTAATGTTCTCGGATTTTTCCACCTGGTCTTTTGTCAATTCAATCATTCTGTTATTTGTTTCCCCCAATTTGACCCCCGATCCGGTCTGTTTTTTTGACTGCCGGATTCTAAAAAAGCTGATATTTTTTATATCAGCTTCTCTAGTTTGTAAATATACAAAATTGACTTCGTTAAACCAAGCTTTTTGAGCCTGAAATTGCTTTATTTATAGACAAAGAAATGAACCGTTTTATATATGTAATCTATTGAAATTCAAATATATGCAAGACGGTTGCAAATGTACTGAAATTAAAATCAGGAATGATTTTATGAAGCCAAAAAACGGATAAAATTTCATTCAAAAATTCCTATGAAATTCCTTCATCTTTTTAAGCATTTCAAGGCTCAATTTTTATTGAAACCAGACAAGAAAAAAATTAAAATTGACCTGCTTATGGAATAGTTTTTTCTATTGCATAGACCTGGATTAATATTCAATTTCCAGATCAAACTGATTTTTCATCTCATTGAGCAAGGGATTTTTCTCTGCAAGTTTTTTAAACTTTTCTGATGGTGTATAAGGAATTTGTCCGCTCTCATCTCCAACGACCACCTCAACTTGTATCTGCAATGAATAGTTGGATAATTTTTTTCGCAGGAATCCAAGCATATCCGCTTTTAATTCACTTAGATCTTTTTCTACGGCTGTGCTGTCAACCTTGAAATGCACCATGAATTTTTCTCCAGATTCAGGTTTTCTTTTGATTAAAGCGGCATGAATGGAAAGCCGACCTTGTGTTTGTAATTGTGCGGCATACTCACTCCATGCCTCTAAAAGTTCTTCCTCACTGTATGGCTTGGAATGATCAGGTAGAATTTCATTAATGACTTCCGGAGTTTTTTCTTCCTGTTTACTTGATAGCGCACCGGTAATAGAAATTGATTTCCTTCCTCCACCGGAATTAACTTGTTTGGTTTCTTTTACTATGGGATTTGTGACGACGAGCGGTGCCTGTTCTTTTATAGGGTTTTCAGCCGGCTCTTCCTTATCTTTTAAAATCTGATGTGTAAGTATAGGTGCTTTATTCGTTGTCGTTGCATTGCTCAGAGGAGCTATGTTGAACTCAACTTTTTTTTTATTGTTTTCTGACGTGACGTCAGCCTGTTGATTCATCGTGCACAGTTTCATCAGTGCCAATTCTACATGTAAGCGTTGATGTTTTGCTGCTTTAAATTGATAGTCCGCGATATTCGTGATTTCTAAACCCTTTAGTAACCATTGCAGACTGCAGGTGCGAGATTGAACCTTGTATTTTTCCCGAATGCTTGGACTAACTTCAAGCAATGGAAGTGTAATTTCATCCAGACATACAAGCAGATCACGAAAGTGACCAGCGAGTCCATTAATAAAGTTGTGTCCGTCGAATCCCTTGTTTACAATTTCATTGTAGGTAATTAAAGCGGCAGAAATATTTTCAGCATGCAACTCATCAGTCAATCT
>CAYHFJ010000360.1:0-2495 GCA_964355885.1 uncultured Flavobacteriales bacterium | reverse complement strand
CGATGGCCTGAAAACAGGTTATACCCGCCGTGCAGGTTTCTGCCTGGTAGCCACAACTGCAAAATGTGAGCATCGCCTGGTTGGAATTGTTTTCGGATGTCGCTCCCCGCAGATTCGCAATGAGATTATGAGGGATTTGTTTAACGATTACTATACATCTATTGGTCTTGATAAATTGGGTCCCTACTGCGAAAATCCTACAGCTTCTAAGGCTCCTGTTTCGTCTCCTGCGAATGGAGAAATGGTAACTGTTAAAGAGTCAGTAAAGAAGACTCACACAGTAAGACCGGGAGAGACATTATCTCAAATCGCTGCAAAGTACAAGTGTTCTGTTCCTCAACTTAAGACCTGGAATTCAAGAATTGTTCGCTCCAGTAAAATTTATGCCGGACAACGCCTGACTGTCTATAACAAGGCTGTTAAAAAGGTATTTATTCAAAAGCCCGCGAATGGTTCAGAGGAAGAGGATGATAAATCTCTTGTAGAGAATGCGATGAAAACGAAACCTGCCGGTTCAGCTTCAACAGCAACTCAAACTGCTCCTGTCAAAACTGCTCAAAAAGCAACTTCAGCTATAAAAGCCCCCGAGGTAAAAGTCAATTATGTCTATCATACTGTTATGCCCGGAGATACCTTATCAAGCATCGCGCGCAAATATGAAGGAACAACCGTGGAGCAACTCAAGTCCATTAATCGTATCACTGATGCACGTCTCTTGAAGCCCGGTATGAAGTTAAAAGTACTCGTGCAAAGCTGATTTATTTTTTCGTGTTTTTTCCCGTAGTTTTACTTAAAATTACGATTCATGCGAAAGTCCACTTTATCCTTCCTTTTTGTTATTGCAGTCAATTGCAGCCTTCTTGCTCAAGTCAGCAACACCACTACAGCAAATCCTGTCCCTGTTGACCCTATCACAAAATTGATCACCTACGAAGGTGTAGTTGAGGTGAAAGGAGCACCGGCAAAAATATTATATGAAAGAACGCTGGAATGGTTCAAAACCAACTATAAGAATCCTACTGATGTTATTCGGGAAAATGATGAATCCGGAAATAAAGTTGTAGGGAAGCATCGTTTTAAAGTTACTAATCCACCGGACAAATCCGGAGTCAAGGGGGATGCCGGTTCTGTGCAATACACAATAACTATCTCTGCTCGTGATGGAAGATTCAAATACGAAATTTCTGAATTCGGCTGGAAGCAGCTGTCAGTATATCCCTGCGAACGCTGGCTGGAAAAATCGGAAGCGGGATATCAGCCGGTCTACAATGATTACCTGATACTCCTGGATAAAGAAATGCTTGAACTGATAGAGAATTTTAAGGATTTTATTTCCCATGAAAAGCCCGTCAAAGACAAGGACAATTGGTAAATCTTCAACAGGAACGGTACACAAACCTGTCTTTCTGATAAATTAGAGGTCTGTATAATTTGTACAGGCCTTTTTGTTTTCGTACTTTTCAGAAATTAAATTTAAATTTTACTTATCATGACCGCTACAAGCTTAAGTTGGACACCTATTATTATCGGGATACTTGTTATCCTGTTTCTTGGAATTCGAATTGTTCGACCAACACATCGTGCCCTGATCGAACGTCTGGGAAAATACAATCGCTTTGCCAATCCGGGTTTTCATTGGATCATTCCGGGTATTGATAAAATGTATCAGGTAAATACCACTGAGCAAATGATTAACGCGGAGCGTCAGGAAATCATTACTTATGATAATCTTAATGCAAGCGTAGATGCGCAGGTTTATTTTAAGATTAAAATGGACGAGGAAAGTGTAAATAATTCACAGTACAATGTCAATAATATCGCTTATCAGATTGTGAATCTTGCACGTACCACCCTTCGTAATATTATTGGAACCATGACTTTAAAATCTGCCAACAGTGAGCGTGGAAAGATTAATAAAAGTTTGTATACAACATTATTGGATGAAACTGTCGGATGGGGAATTGAGATCGTGCGTACTGAGTTGAAAGAAATCGACCCACCTAAAGATGTTCAGGAAACAATGAACAAAATTGTGAAGGCTGAAAATGAAAAAATGGCGGCGATTGATTTTGCCACAGCTGTTGAAACACGTGCCGATGGAGAAAAACGTTCGGAAATTAAAAAAGCCGAAGGTGTTCGTACCGCTAAAATTCTTGAAGCGGAGGGAGAGGCTCAGGCTATTGCTTTGGTAAATGAAGCCGCGGAAAAATATTTTGTAGGTAATGCCCAGTTATTACGCCGCATTCAGGCCGTTGAAACAGCATTATCTAATAATTCCAAAATAATTGTGCCTTCGGATAAGGAATTAATAAATGTTATCGGTGATATGGCCGGCCTCTTACCAATTCCGAGATCGTCAAAAGAGTAATATTTTTTTGCTATGCAATGGAAAGTTTTTCCAAAGCATATTATGGGATAGAAGGCACATCAATGGCTCAGGGAGCTACTTAAGGACACCTCTAATAATCTCTTTCAGGTGCTGTTAATCAGTGAAT
>CAYHFJ010000359.1:0-2539 GCA_964355885.1 uncultured Flavobacteriales bacterium | reverse complement strand
TTTCCGGAGTATCACAAGGGATCTCAAAATGCACGACTTTGTTGCTCATTGGATTGTTATTTTGATTCAAAAGTAGAAAAGAAACAGAAACGGTTCAAAATGCAGTTGATATAGGGGTAAAATAGACTTGCAGAAGAGAGATAAATTGATACTTTTGAGGAGATAATTTTTATTACATGAAACGACATTTACTTTTTGCAATATCTTTCATTTTATTTATCTCTGCAAAGGCTCAAATGATTGATTCCATTGCTGTTGAGATTTGCACCTTTCATATTTATCCGGATCCGGATCAATTTACTACTCAGCAAATTGATTCGATCTCACAGGGGTTGAAACGACAATCGCTGATCAGGCAATGGTCATCCTCCAACCAGTGGGTAAACTCTTCATTGATCACTTATTCTTATGATACTAATTTGAGAAATGATTCCATTCTCACACAACATTGGAATGGAAGTGCTTGGACAGATGATTCACTCATTATCAAATCGTATGATGCAAACGGAAACATGCTGTCATATACACATCAACTGGCATTCCGCTATTTGTATTTTTTTGATGGAAATAATAATGATACGCTTATTCAATACCAGACATGGAATAGCGGATGGCAAAACGCTACTCAATGGGAAAAAAGTTTTGATGTTTTTAATAAGGTAGTCTTGAACATAAATCAATCATGGGTTAATTCAACCTGGAAGAACATTACGAAAGAAGAATTCTACTATAATCCCAATCATCATTTAATACAAAGGTTTATTTATGATTGGGATAGCGGAAATTCAGTTTGGAATAATTCACTTCAATTCAATTATTACCAGGATGCTTTAGAAAATGACACCAGCATCATACGCCAATCCTGGCAAATAACAACATGGGTTCAGGTTGAAAAAGACAGTTTTGTTTATGACGCATGGAATCACCCAAATCTATATGCACATTATTTTTTCGACGGCTCAACCTGGAATAAATATTTTCAACAGGATCTGGCATACGACTCAGCCGGCCATTTCTTAGGCTCCTACACACATTGTTGTGGCGGGGCTGCTGAAACAACTATCAGCTATTCCTATAATTCCGACGGCTCTGTTACTGATGAGTCTATATACCAAATCACCCAAGGCGGTACGCAGAGTTACAGAAATTGTCATTATTATTCCCTGGACTATCCTAACAATAGTCAGATATATATTTTCGGGGCAACCGATTTAACAAAGTGCAGCAAAGACACAGTTCATATTGGCTTGTTTTCTCTGGGAGGTTATCAACCACTACATTTTCAATGGGCACCAGCAACCGATTTAAGTTCCGATACAATTGAAGACCCTCTTTTATTTTGTGACTCCAATAAAGTTTACAACTTATTAATCATTGACTCACTGGGTCATACTGCTTCAAAATCAATTGCCGTAACGGTTAAACCAAGTCCTGATGTAGCAGTTACAAGAACCTGTAATACCTTGTTTGCTTTCCCTTCGCAATTAGTGTCCTGGTATAAGTGGTATAAGAATGGAAGTCAGATTTCCGGAGCGACTACTAACTCTTATCATGTAACAAGCTACGGTACTTTCTATGTACAGGTAAGGGCCACCAATCAGTGTATTGCCTCATCTGCCACCGAGGTAATCAACAGCTACAACTCAATAAATGGTGTTGTAAATGTATCGTACGACTGTATTCCGGGATGCAATGGAGAAGCCGACGCGACAGTTACTCTAGGTATACCCCCTTATAGTTATTCATGGTCTACCGGCAGCATTGATTCTACTCTTTATAACCTCTGTGATGGAACCTACTCAGTTGATATGACGGAGTCAGGCGGATGCCAAAAATTCCTGAATGTTGTCATAAGCTCACCTGCGGTATTAACTATTAATACCAATGTAACTGCTACAACATGCGCCGGTTGCCTTGACGGAACTGTGATAGGAACATCAGCCGGAGGAAGTTCTCCGTTTACCTATACATTAAGTCCTTCGGGAACGACGAATGCATCAGGCATTTTTACGGGACTACCGGCAGGCAATTACCAACTTTGCGTGACAGATGCAAACAACTGTACAATTTGTAATTCAGTTACCGTTTTAGAAGACCCCTCAGCAATACTGCAATCAACAAATGATGGTATGGTTCGGGTTTATCCGAATCCGTTTACCAATGAGACAACCCTGGAAGTGAGTCAGGAATTGCTGTTATTAAATCCTGAATTTATCATTACTGATCTATTGGGAAAAGAACTTTCATCTGTAGCTGTTCATCAACAGCAAACAATCATTGACAGAAAAAACCTCTCCTCAGGAGTTTATTTTTATAAGCTGAAGACACGGGGAAATGTACTTGTAAATGGCAAGTTAATCATTACAAATTAAGAAACTGTCAGTGAAGCAGTTTGGAAGATTCCACTCTCACCTTAGGTAAGAAAAGAATGACAGACAATGATTTGTAATTATTGTTGAAGCGGAATCTGATAGGTCGGCAGGGCAAATTTCCGGATGTAGTTCGGGTTGACAGATTCCTCTCTCGTCCCGATCCAGAT
>CAYHFJ010000358.1:0-2557 GCA_964355885.1 uncultured Flavobacteriales bacterium | reverse complement strand
GAAAAAATACTATGAAATTCCATTTCCGCAGCAGAAAGAAAACGTTTCTGTTGCAGCCGGAACATACCTGCAACAACAGAAGCAATTCCGGGAACTATTGGAGGCTTCTGTCCGGCGCCGGCTTATTGCGGATGTGCCGTTGGGCACCTTTCTCAGTGGGGGAATAGATTCGTCCGTAATCACGGCCATTGCAGCAAAAAACACAAGCAAACTCAAGACATTTTCAATAGGTTTTAAAGACGAACCTTTATTTGATGAAACAAAATATGCGGAGCTCGTTGCAAGAAAATACAATACGGATCATACTGTATTCAAACTGACAAATGACGATCTGTTTCAGAATCTATTTACGGCACTTGATTATCTTGATGAACCCTTTGCGGATTCATCAGCACTAAATGTATTTATTTTAAGCAAAGAGACTAGAAAGCATGTAACTGTGGCACTAAGTGGTGACGGTGCTGATGAATTATTTGGCGGATATAATAAACATGCTGCCGAACACAAGGCAAGATCGGGAGGAATGTTGAATAATTTATTAAAAGGAAGTTCTCCTTTGCTACGTTCATTACCACAATCAAGGAATACACGCGGTGGAAATCTTATACGCAAACTGGCACGCATGGCCGAAGGATTGCATCTTGAAGATCATGAACGCTATTGGAGATGGGCATCCTTTGAAACGGAATCTAAGGCAAGGGAATTTTTATGGTCTGATACCATTCCGGCATCCATCTTGCGAGAATATGAAGAAAGAAAAAACTTCCATCTCCGTTTCCTCCGGCATGACCATTCGTTACAGGAGGTATTATATACTGATATGCAACTTGTGCTGGTCAACGACATGTTAGTAAAAGTGGACATGATGTCAATGGCTAATTCGCTCGAAGTCCGGGTGCCATTCTTAGATCATACTGTCGTTGAATATGCATTCTCTCTTCCCATTGAATCGAAGATTGATGGATCAGGGCGAAAAAAAATACTCAGGGATACATTTCGAAATGAATTGCCTTCGGAGCTATACACGAGATCGAAACAAGGCTTTGAAGTACCATTATTGAAATGGTTTCGTAAAGAATTAAAGTCCTTGATTGAAGAGGAGTATCTGGGAAAGCAATTTGTAGAAGAGCAGAATATTTTTCGCTATGATAAAATTCAGGTACTGAAAGAAAAATTATACAGCAGAAATCCGGGAGATTCAACAGCGCAGATATGGGCTTTACTGGTTTTTCAGCATTGGTGGAAAAAATGGATGCAGGGCTGATATAAGAAACCACTAAGGGCACGAAGGAAGGCACAAAGGAAGGCACAAAGAGAGTGGTGTGAAAATAATTACTTAGTGGAAGCTTAGTTGATATTACATAAAAAAATTATTCTATACAAAACTGTGAACTTTGTGTTTCCCTTTGTGAACTCTGTGGTAAAAAATTCTAACCTTAAAAAAAAATTAACCACTAAGGGCACGATGGAAGGCACAAAGGAAGGCACAAAGAGAGTGGTGTAAAAATGATTAGTTAGTGGAAGCTTAGTTGATATTACATAAAAAAATTATTCTATACAAAACCGTGAACT
Source organism: uncultured Flavobacteriales bacterium (assembly GCA_964355885.1). Lineage (GTDB taxonomy): Bacteria > Bacteroidota > Bacteroidia > AKYH767-A > 2013-40CM-41-45 > QQVM01. Next base: position 985 of record CAYHFJ010000358.1, on the reverse strand, counting down.
TTGTGTTTTCCTTTGTGAACTCTGTGGTAAAAAATTCTAACCTTAAAAAAAAATTAACCACTAAGGGCACGATGGAAGGCACAAAGGAAGGCACAAAGAGAGTGGTGTAAAAATGATTAGTTAGTGGAAGCCTGGTTCCGATTACATAAAAATCTTTCATCTATCACCTGTGACCTTTGTGTTTTCCTTTGTGAACTCTGTGGTAAAAAAAATCGAACCACAGCTACAAAGAAAGTCAATCAGATCACTAATGTTTAATAATAAAATTCGCGAAAACCAGCCTGTTCCGAGTCATCCGCATTCTGCTTTACACATTTCATTTCATTAACCCACTATTCAGATCAAAATCAAAGAATAGCAGCAATTCTGAAGCAATTAAGGAAAATTTTGTACCTTTGTGAAAACTCTAAATTAATCCATGGGCAGATCGCAGGAAACATTCAATAAGAAGGATATACGCATAAAAAAAGAGAAAAAGAGAAAAGAGAAGGAACAAAAGCGCATAGCCAGAGGTGAAGGCGAAAAATCCGGGAAATTGGAAGATATGATGGCCTATGTCGATGAATTCGGACGTATTTCCTCTACTCCACCGGATCCTACCAGAAGGATTTCAATCAGTGCAGAGCAAATTTCCATCAGTGTTCCAAAGCGTGACCCAAGCATGGAACCAGACCCGATTCGAAAAGGTATTGTTACTTTTTTCAACGATTCCAAAGGATATGGCTTCATTAAAGACAGTGAAACTTCAGAAAGTATTTTTGTTCACGTGAACAATATCACTGAAGAAATCAAAGAAAACAATGTTGTAATTTTTGAAGTTGAAATGGGACAAAAAGGGCCAAGTGCCGTAAGAGTGAAAGTGTCAAGGTAAAAACGCCACTCTTCAGAACTCATATAATATCAATATTGTCCGACTAAAATTTAAGGAAAGGGATAAATCCCACCCTAATTGTCATCTTTGTTGTGCGAACAATAAATAATGACA
>CAYHFJ010000357.1:0-2576 GCA_964355885.1 uncultured Flavobacteriales bacterium | reverse complement strand
GCGTTCGGGATGTGTACGACCTTTCCCTGTAACACATATTGATCAGCATTAAAAGCATAGTTCAGAAATTCATTGTCCTTGAAAAGGTTTTCCTGAATGTGATTGGTCCAGATTTCTTTTTGAATTGCCATAAGATTTTATAGTTGGGGATGAATAATTAAAGTGATTTACCGAATTGTTTTTTATAGAGGGACTTGTATTTGGCCGGCTCCTTCTCTTTCATTTCAGCTAAAAGTAAAGGTGCTTTTTCCTGATACTCCCTGAAAGTTTGGTATTCGATTACTTCTTCTGAAGTTGCTTGTAACTGAGATGAAATACTTCGGTAAGGAGTGATTGCATTCAATGCTGATTTTGTAGCTTCAAAACTTGACTCTGCAAGAGTGATGTAGGTTGCCCGCTGATCCTCTGTTATCCGTTGGGCTTTGACGGCCTGATCAACGAGGTCAGTGACTTTCTGCCTTTGCTCTTCCTTTAGTTTGTTTTGAAATTCGCTGTTCTGTTGCTTCAGGGATTCATTCTCCTCTGTGAGATTGCGATTGGTATTTAACTGGTTTTGAAAAGCAGCAAGAACATCCTGCTCAGTAGCAGTTTCGGGTAAACCAAAAGCATTTTTGAATTGATTGAACATTTGCATGTTATCTGTATTTAAAGAATTTTCAATTTGAAGGTTATAGAATTGCCAGACCTCTTTGGCATTGTCTTTTTTCTTGGGTGCCTTTGAAATCACTCCATCAAAAATCTCATCCACGAGATTTTGTTTTACTGCATCAGTAGCATTGAACCAGGTGTCCTTACCCCGTTGCATCCATGTGCTTTGAATTTTGTCTTTATCAATCCCTGTTTTTGACGAATAGATTTCGAGCAGGGATTTTTCAAGTTCGTCCATCAGGTTAGCGGTTTCCCGCATTTTATCCGAATCACCATTTGCTGATCCCGAAACGCGGTGAACCATGAGTTGAGCATAGCGAGACATGAATATTTTGCTACCGGAAAGGGCAATTACACTTGCCATGCTCGCTGCTACCCCATCAATGTAAATGTGAATTTCAGCGGAGGAGTTTTTAAGTGCATTGTAAATAGTTATTCCTTCAAACACATCTCCACCACCGGAATTGATTCGCACATTTATCTTGTTGTGTGCCGCTTCAAGTTTTTTGAAATCAGAAATGAATTTATTGCTGTCATTGTTTTGCCAATTTCCAATGAAGCCGTAAAGCAAGATTTCAGCCGAGTTATTGCTTTGGTTGATGATATAATTATCTGAAAAATTCATTTCAAATGTGAAAATATATACTACATTTCACCTTTGCAAGTAATTGATAAACAGTTCGTTGCCCTGCTTTCGATTGCGCCAAATGTTACACTAATTAGGATGAAAAAAAATCAAAAGATTGAAGTTGCCCGGACACTTTACCTGATGACGGAAAAAAGTCAGAAGGAAATTTGCGAAGTGGTTGGCTGGAGCGAAAAGAATTTCACTGAGCAAAAGCAGAAGGGAAAATGGCATGAGTTACGCGATACACGAAGCCTGACAAGGCAGCAGATCATTTCAATGCTGCATCACCAAACACAAAAAATTTTGGAGGAGGCAAAAAATGAAAACCGGATTCTGAGCGCACGCGAAATAGATTCGATTGCAAAGCTCGCATCATCAATAGATAGGTTGGAAACAAAAGCAACTATCGAAACCTACATTGAAGTTTTTGAGGAATACAATCGGTTTCTAATGATTGTCAACGTAGATTTTGCCCAGCGAAATAACCAGTACCAGGACTCATTCATTCAAAGCAGGATTTCTAAATGAAAGTAAGTAAGGACAGTTTGAAGAGATGGCAGGTGCATTGTACGAAAGTTCAACAGCTAACTGTTTTAAATGGTTTTGAAAGTGCTGAGGAAAAGGCAGAGCGGATTGAAAAGGCAAAGAATGATTACGGTTTTTTTGTTTCTTACTATTTCCCCCATTATGCAAAGAACAAATGCGCAAAGTTCCAGATAGAAGCTGCCAACGAAGTAGCCCGGAACAAAAAATTGAGGGCACTCTTTGAATGGGCTCGGGGACATGCCAAAAGCACACACTTTGATTTGATGATTCCTCTCTGGCTTAAGATCAAAAACGAATTGAACGTAATGATTCTTGTCGGAAAGAGTGAGGACAATGCGAAAACGTTGCTTGGTGACCTACAGGCTGAATTGCAATTCAATCAAAGGTACATTCATGACTTCGGTGAACAAATCAACATCGGTAGCTGGGAGGATGGTCGGTTTATTACAAAAGATGGAAAAGCATTTTTTGCTCTTGGGAGAGGACAAAGCCCACGGGGTTTGCGCTACCGGCAATGCCGACCGGATTACATTGTAGTTGATGACCTTGACGATGATGAACTGGTAACCAATGACCACCGGGTTGCCAAAATGCTTGACTGGATACTTGAGGCGTTGTTTAATACAATGGACATGGGTAGCGGCCGGTTTGTTTTTGTGGGAAACCGGATTCATAAGAACTCAGTCCTTGCAAACTTTGCAAAGATTGCAGGGATTCATCATACGGTTGTAAACGCCCTTGATGAAAGCGGGAC
>CAYHFJ010000356.1:0-2587 GCA_964355885.1 uncultured Flavobacteriales bacterium | reverse complement strand
CTTTACATGCTTAGCATGTAGAAGTGCCCATTCAAAGTCACTCTGGTTAAAAACGATTATTTTTAATTCATCCGCTTTTTTCAATTCAGAATTTATTGGTGCTTTGAATTTTTTTGGAGAAATGCATATCCAATCCCATTCACCGGAAATTTTATAGGCACCGGATGTTTCAATAAAAAGTTCTTTTTTCTCGTCGTGGAATGCAGTCGTGATGGGTTCAAGATCATACATTGCAGGCTCGCCACCGGTAAGAACCACCCGCATCGCTCCTGCTTTGTTCACCATCTCAATCATAGAGGCGACAGAGTGCATAGGATGCTTCGCTGTATCCCATGAGTCTTTTACATCGCACCAAACACAACCAACATCACAGCCACCCAATCGTAAGAAATAGGCAGCCTTTCCCGTATTAAATCCTTCACCTTGGATGGTGTAATAATGCTCCATCAGGGGATACTCAATGGATTTTTTTTCTTTATTCATGATTTGCCGCCCGAAGTGTATTTTTCAACAGACCAATGATGGTCATCAGTCCAACACCTCCCGGAACAGGCGTGATAAATGAACATTTAGGAGCTACTTCATCGAAGCAGACATCACCCACAAGTTTATAACCGCTTTTTGTCTTGTCAGATTTTACCCTGGTAATACCTACATCAATGACGACCGCTCCTTCTTTTACCATATTTGCTTTTACAAATTCAGGTTTGCCTATCGCAGCTATGATAATATCAGCAGACTTCAGGACGCTATCTAAATTTTTAGTCTTACTGTGGCAGAGTGTGACCGTACAATTACCCGGATATGCATTTCTGGCCAACAGGATACTCATAGGCATTCCAACAATATTACTTCTTCCCAGAACCACACAATGCTTTCCTTCCGTTTCAATTTTGTAGTGCTCCATCATCAGAAGAATTCCATAAGGTGTTGCAGGAAGAAAAGCCGGAAGATTCTGAACCATCCTTCCAATGTTCACCGGATGAAAGCCATCTACATCTTTCAAGGGTGAAATTGTTTCCGTCACTCGTTGTACATTAATGTGAGCAGGTAATGGTAATTGAACAATTAATCCATCAATTCCCGGGTCATCATTGATCTCACTAATTTTATTGAGAAGTTCATTCTCAGAAATTTTTTCATCAAAGCGGATAAGCGAAGATCTCATTCCAACTTCTGCGCAGTTTTTAACTTTACTTGCAACATAAGTTTCAGATGCGCCATCATTTCCAACGAGTATCGCGCACAAATGCGGACTACGTTTCCCCTGCTGAATCCGCATACTGACTTCCGCGGCTATTTCTTTCTTGATTGCAGCAGATGTCATTTTCCCGTCCAGAAGAATCATTGTCGCTTCGGTTTGACTGTTCATCATTTACGCATTCCAGGCATGTTACGCATCATCTTGGCAGCCTGATCTTTATTCGACATCATCTTCATCATCTTTTTCATCTCGTCGAATTGTTTTAATAATTTATTTACCTCCTGTACACTGGTACCACTTCCATTCGCAATTCTCTGTCGCCGGCTGCCACTGATAAGAGCAGGGTTATTCCGTTCAGGCATTGTCATTGCACGGATGATGGCTTCAATGTGTTTAAAAGAATCATTGCTGATATCGATATCACGAACAGCCTTGCCCATACCGGGAATCATCCCAAGCAAGTCCTTCATATTACCCATTTTTTTTATCTGCTGAATCTGTTCCAAAAAGTCATCAAAACCAAACTGATTCTTTGCAATTTTCTTGTGAAGCCTTGCAGCTTGTTCTTCATCGAATTGTTCCTGAGCTTTTTCTACCAGAGAAACAATATCCCCCATTCCCAGAATACGATCGGCCATCCTGTTAGGATAGAAAATATCAAGCGCATCAAGTTTCTCGCCTGTTCCAACAAATTTTATCGGTTTATTGACAACTGCTTTTATTGAAAGTGCCGCTCCACCTCTGGTATCTCCATCCAGTTTAGTCAAAACAACACCGTCGAAGTCGAGACGCTCGTTGAAAGCCTTTGCAGTATTCACTGCATCCTGTCCGGTCATGGCATCGACAACGAAGAGAATCTCATTCGGCTTAACAGCCGCTTTAATGTCTGCAATTTCATTCATCATCTCTTCGTCAATGGCAAGCCGACCGGCGGTATCAATGATCACTACATTATGATGATGTTCTTTTGCAAATGCAATTCCTTTAAGGGCAATATCAACGGGATTCGTATTGCCTTCTTCTGAAAAAACAGGAACTGAAAGTTGTTCTCCAAGGACTTTTAACTGATTAATCGCGGCAGGACGATATACGTCACAGGCAACCAGTAAAGGGTTCTTTTGTTTTTTTGATTTAAGGAATGAGGCTAACTTACCACTGAGTGTCGTCTTACCGGATCCTTGTAAACCGGACATGAGGATGACAGAAGGATTGGAACTTAGATCAATTTCAACCTTATCACCACCCATCAACTCTGTCAACTGCGCATGCGCGATTTTGATCATAAGCTGTCCGGGTGACACTGCTGTCAGCACATTCTGTCCAAACGCTTTTTCCTTTACCTCATCTGTAAATTGTTTAGCAACTTTATAATTTACGTCAGCA
>CAYHFJ010000355.1:0-2590 GCA_964355885.1 uncultured Flavobacteriales bacterium | reverse complement strand
ACACTCTTTCCCTACACGACGCTCTTCCTATCTATTGTCGTTCCTCCAGGAACCATGGCCAATGTAGGTATTCCCAAGGCGGGCATGAAAATAAAAGTGATTCACTTCAACGCTCAGACAAGGTCCAAATCGGGAGAGGACCAGGATTTCCTCTATTTCGAAAATATAAAATCCGGAGAATATGCTATAAAAGTCAGCTATATTGGCTCGCCTGTCATAGAAAAACCCATGAAACTGGCTTATCCCTACTGGGAAAACGTTGCAGAAGATTCGCTTACTGCTGGCCAATGGAAAGGGAAATATGGCAAGGATGGTTACCTGCTTTGCAATTTCGACGCACCGAATATTCACCGGAAGAGCTTGCCAGGTTTCGTAGCAGACATGGTCGTAAAAAGTTCGGATAACTTCAGAGATTCGGTTCGCAAACCCTTTGCAGTTTGGGCATCCGACCGCAGGGCTTTGCTTTCAGATATTCCTGGCGAGCAAAAGCGTAGTCCGGGAATGCTGAATGCGATTACTACAACCATTGAGATTAGCTGCAAAGAGCCCAAAAATTACAAACTATCCCTCTATTTCACCGATTGGGAAAATGAGCATTTGAGTTCAATGATAGAGGTGTTAGACCTTCAAACAAAAAACGTTTTGATGCCGGATTATTTTTTGAACAACTACCAGAAAGGTAAATATATAACGCTTACGCTAAAACAGTCGGTAAGGATCCGGATACAGCGGATGAGGGGCGAAAACACCTCGCTGGGTGGAATATTTTTCGATTGAGAATCGCTAGGGGTTCTCAATCTTGGTGACCACCAATATTCAAGTCCTGAAAGGACTAAATGTGAATAACCGCCAGTGCAACTGGCGGATAAGAATGATAGACAAAACCAGAACCCTGCAAGGGTTAAATATGAGATACAAATGAGCATTAGCAACCAATCCAACTCAATCAGAAGAAGAGAATTCTTTAGGAAATCATCACTTGCCGGATTCGGTATTCTTACCATTGGTATTCACAGAAATACTTGGGGAACAAATGCTTCAAACAATACCAATATACTGCCTGAAAGCATCCATGCACCGGACAAAAATTCCCCTCTGTGGCAGTATATATCTGCCCTGCCTGTGATTGATACTCACGAACACATCAGCAGTGAGGAAGAGATGCTGGGAGCCAAAATTGACATCTTCAATTTGTTTGTTCCTTACATTGTCGACAACCTCGAGTCAGCCGGAATGACAACAGAAGAAATGATGGTGATGAAAAATGGTCAGGCTGGATTCAAAGATCGATGGGAAGCTTTCAATAAATATTATCCCGATATCCAGAATTCTACCTATGTATTGGCTTTGCAGGCTTCCTTGGAAGAGCAATACCAGTTCAACAATTTCGGATTAGAAGAATGCTTTCGGATTTCCGGACTGTTGACCAATGATTTTTCTAGCAAAGGTTTTATGCAAAAATTAATGGATAAAAATAATATTGAATCCATGCTGACTTACCGTTCCTGTTCTTTGGATGAGGTGCGAAGATCGTATGGGAAAAATAGAATTACGGTCGTTCCAACAGTTAGCGAAATTTGTGTGCGAGACACCAAAAGTTTAGACAATATTGCTAAAGCGATGGATGTGACTATCCGTAACCTGAATGATCTACTCAGCGGTATGGATAAATTATTCAGGGAATATGCTTCGCTTGGAATAAAAAACATCAAATTTGGTAGTGCCTACAACAGGGTTCTCAATTTTAAACAGAGAACCAGAAAAGAAGCCGAAACATCTTTTGACCAAATCATGCAAAGACCATTCGAAAATTTATATGCTCAGCCATTTAAATTTTATGTCAAAACATTATCGGAATATCACCTTCCGTTAGACGATTTTCTGACATCTTATATGGTCTCTTTGGCCGAAAATTACCATATGAATGTGATTTTTCATGTTGGACTGGCAGCCTGGAATTATAATTCAGTTGAAAACAGTCATTCCTGCGGTCTGGAATGGCTGATCAAGACATTTCCAAAGGTGAATATAGTACTGCTCCACTGCGGTTTTCCATTTTTTGAAGAGGCTGTTCTGCTCTGCAAATATTATCCGAACGTCTATTTGAACATGACCTGGGACCATATTATTGACCGGGAGAAGAGCATTCAGCTAACAAAAATTTGTATAGAAATGCTTCCAACCAACAAGGTGCACGCTTTTGGAGGTGATTACCTTTTCCCCCAACAGATTTGCGGCAATTTACTTTTTACCAAAGAGAACATTTGCAGGGCATTTTCTGAAATGATTCGGGCAGAGAGTTTGACAGAGGAAGGCGCAAAGAGAATTGCCCTGGATTGGTTTTATGAAAACCCAAAAAAGTTTTATTACCGGTGACTGCAAGAGTCTCAGTAAGAGAAATTGAAAAAGGATTGAAAATCGTGATTCAGTTTAAAATTCATACAAAAGAGAACGCGTTGTAGGCATTTAATCTCTCACGTGATTATTTAACAGTCACTAAAAAAATGATAAATAATTATCCAAAACCTTAAACAAATGAGAAAATCAACAACGCTTAACCTGCTCTTTGTTACGATCATGGTTGTGTTAG
>CAYHFJ010000354.1:0-2605 GCA_964355885.1 uncultured Flavobacteriales bacterium | reverse complement strand
GGTTTTAATCACATCATGGATTTTATCCCGTCTTCCTTATGGTTTATTGGGAAAACTTTCTTTCTCATTTTCGTCATCATGTGGTTTCGATGGACATTTCCTCGTCTGCGTATAGACCAGTTGTTGAATTTGGAATGGAAGTATTTATTACCAATTAGTTTGATCAATGTATTAATAATGACTGTAATTGCAATATTAGGATGGCATTTTTGAGACAAGTACCTATTGATTTTAATACCTTATGAGTTTTTTAAAGGATTATATTACCACCGTGTACCGATCAGTCGCTTCCTTGTTAAAGGGAATGCGAATGACAGGATATTATTTTACACATCATAAGGAGATCATCACTCAAAATTATCCGGAGAACAGAGACAGTCTGAATCTGCCGGAACGGTTCAGGGGTGAGGTAGTAATGCCACATGATACAAACAATAAACATCGTTGCACAGGATGCACTGCTTGTGAACTGGCTTGTCCGAATGGAACAATTAAAATTATTACCAAATTCGAAGTGAATGAAGAAGGGAAGAAGAAAAAAGCGTTAAATACTTTCATCTATCATCTTGAATTATGTACCATGTGTAATTTATGTATTGAGGCATGCCCAACTGATGCTATAAAAATGGCTCAAACATTTGAACACAGTGTGTTCGACCGGAGCAAACTGACAAAAACATTGAATGCACCCGGTTCTAAACTGATGGAGGGAGTAGAATGATTGATTCAGCTACAGTTGTATTTTATATCCTTGCGGCACTCATTCTTGGGGGCGGGGTAATGGCAGTGAGTACACGCAAAATTTTCAGAGCTGCAATATACTTGTTGTTTTCACTCACAGGAATTGCCGGTTTGTATTTCTGGATGCACTACGAGTTTCTGGCAGCTGTGCAGATAATTGTTTACGTGGGTGGAATTGTAGTTCTGATTATATTCTCAATCTTCCTGACACAAACAAGCGGACTTGACATGCCGTCCGCGCTAAGGAGTCGTAAGTTATTTGCAGCCCTGGCAGTGATTAGTGGATTCCTGCTTACCGTGACTCAGATATCAAAACATGGGTTTAGTGCAGGAGGTATTAGCCCTGTTGACTCAGGAGTAAAAACTATTGGGAGAGCTATGTTGAATACCGGTGATGGTGGTTTCGCACTACCATTTGAGGTGGTTAGTGTATTGCTTCTGGCTGCTATGATCGGTTGTATTGTAATTGCTATTAAAAATCCTGAAAGAACATGAGTCCTATTGGTTTAAATCACATATTATTTCTAAGTACCGCCTTGTTTTTTATTGGTGTGTATGGATTTCTTACACGGAGGAATCTGGTTACCTTATTAATGTCGATCGAACTTATTTTGAATAGTGTCAATATTAATTTTGTCGCCTTCAATAAGTATCTCTATCCGGATAAATTGGATGGGTTATTCTTCTCCATCTTCATTATTGCCATTGCCGCCGCAGAAGCTGCGGTTGCTATTGCCGTTATTATAAATTTATATCGGAGTCATCATTCCATTGACGTAGAGGATGCTGATTCTCTCCGCTATTAAATGAGTAAGACATTATATACTAGAAACATGAATATTTATTGAAAAAATGGATCCGAATTTACTACTAGTCTTGCTATTATTACCCTTGTTGAGTTTTCTCATCAATGGATTGTATGGTCGCAGACTGCCCGGTACACTTGCCGGAGTGGTTGGAACCTTGACGCTTTTAATCTCCTTTTTACTGAGTTTATCTGCAGCGTACACTTATTTCTTTGTGCTTGGAAAAGCAGGAGGGGTGTATGAGACATTAATCCCTTTTCAGCTTACCTGGTTACAATTCTCTGAGAATTTTTCCATCAATATGGGATTGCTTGTCGACCCGATTTCCATGATGATGATCGTAGTTGTGACTTTTATCTCGCTGATGGTACATGTATTCAGTCTCGGTTACATGAAAGGAGAGGAGCGATTCGCTACGTACTATTCATTCTTGTCGCTCTTCACATTTTCGATGCTGGGACTGGTGATATCATCCAATATTTTTCAGACTTATATTTTTTGGGAATTGGTTGGTGTATCCTCTTTCTTGCTCATTGGATACTATTACCAAAAACCTTCCGCTGTAGCTGCCAGTAAAAAAGCATTTATTGTGACACGATTTGCTGATTTGGGATTTCTCATCGGAATTCTTATCCTCTCTTATTACTCTGAAACCTTTGATTTTGTAACGCTTACAGACCGACTGGTTCCTGCAGCTTCCGTATATAGTCAGGCAGCATCAGCCGCAGGTTTTCTCGGAGCTTCCGCACTTACATGGGGTCTCGTACTGATATTCGTTGGCGGTGCCGGTAAGTCAGCCATGTTTCCTTTACATATATGGTTACCTGATGCCATGGAGGGCCCGACACCTGTTTCAGCGCTCATTCATGCTGCTACCATGGTTGTTGCCGGTGTTTATCTCGTGGCACGCTTATTTCCTCTGTTTTCGCTAGCTTGTCCGGTAGCATTAGATGTGGTTGCCTGGACCGGTATTATCTCCGCTTTATTTGCGGCATTGATAGCTTGCACCCAGACGGATATAAAAAGAGTGTTGGCTTACTCAACTATGTCACAGATTG
>CAYHFJ010000353.1:0-2607 GCA_964355885.1 uncultured Flavobacteriales bacterium | reverse complement strand
TGGGCGGTATAACCAAATCTCATGCAGGTTTCATAATTTTATATTTCGGAAACCTACTTGGATTTGGTATAAAATCTTCGATGAACGATGAATTTAGCTCAGCATATTTTTCTTTTCAATAAACCTTATCACTGGACATCATTCGATGTGGTACGAAAAGTAAAAGGCGCGATAGTCGCTTCGTTGAGAAGAGATGCGGAAAATCCTGAGGCCCGTATTAAATTAAAAGTCGGACATGCCGGAACACTTGACCCTCTTGCAACAGGATTGCTTGTGGTATGTACAGGAGCATTCACAAAGAAAATTCAGGAAATACAAGATTCGGAAAAAGAGTATACCGGAAAAATTTATTTAGGAGCTACCACAGCGAGTCATGATCTTGAGTCTGAAATTATCATCCGAGAAGTTGTAGACACCTTCGATATTGCAGTCCTGGAAAAAGTTGTCCGGGGTTTCATCGGGAAACAGGATCAGACTCCTCCGGTATTTTCGGCCGTGAAAGTTGAAGGTCAGCGAGCTTATACATTAGCAAGGAAAGGCCAGAAACCGGAGATTAAATCCAAGCAAATAGAAATAAGCGCTTTTGAAATCACCAAAATTGAGTTCCCCGAGCTGTACTTCAGGGTTGTATGCAGTAAAGGCACCTATATCAGAGTTTTAGCTCATGATTTGGGAGAAAAACTTGGTACCGGAGCATACTTATCCGCTTTATGCCGGACGAGAATCGGTGAATTTCGGCTTGAAGACGCGATAGATCCTCTGGAATTTTCATTGCAACTATCTGATAAACAGTCATATTAAAATTTCTTTGTATTTCTTACAATTTATATTCCAAAACCCTTTACAAGGGGGGGGCTAGGGTATTATCTTTGCCGCCCTTCATTTATTTTGAAGAGATTTACAAGCACCACCACTTATGAAATTATCACAGTTTAAAATCACCGTTCCGGAAAACCTAATAGCCACTCATCCTGCAAAAAACAGGGAAGATGCCAGACTTATGGTGATGGATCGCAAGACAGGAAAAATTGAGCACAAACATTTCAAAGACATCCTTGGTTATTTCAACGAAGACGACGTGATGGCTGTGAATAATACACGAGTGTTTCCTGCACGTCTGTATGGCAATAAAGAAAAAACCGGAGCAAAGATTGAAGTCTTCCTATTGAGAGAACTCAACAGAGAAAGCAGACTTTGGGATGTGCTTGTAGATCCTGCAAGAAAGATCCGTATTGGTAACAAACTATATTTCGGCGAAGATGATTTGCTCGTTGCCGAAGTAATTGACAATACCACATCGAGAGGAAGAACACTTCGTTTTCTTTTTGACGGACCGTATGAAGAGTTCAAAAAAACAATCACCGCATTAGGAAATACACCACTGCCAAAATATATTAAGCGTAAAGCAGAGCCCGAAGATGTTGAGCGCTATCAAACAGTATTTGCGCGTCATGAAGGCGCTGTAGCAGCACCAACAGCAGGACTGCATTTCAGTATGCCATTGGTAAAGCGGCTGGAGCTAAAAGGAGTGCAATTTGCTGAGTTGACTTTGCACGTAGGCCTTGGAACATTTCGTCCGGTTGAGGTGGAAGATCTTACAAAACATAAGATGGATTCCGAGCAGGTTATCATCACAAAGGAATGTTGTGACATTGTAAACAAAGCAAAGGCAAACAAGAAAAGAATTTGCGCGATTGGAACAACAGTAATGCGAGGCATTGAAACTTCTGTATCTACACAAGGAGAACTGAAACCTTTTGACGGGTGGACAAATAAATTTATTTTCCCTCCATACGAATTCAGCGTTGCGAATGCAATGATCACCAATTTTCATATGCCTGAATCAACCTTATTGATGATGGTAGCCGCTTTTGGTGGTTATGAGAATATCATGCACGCTTATAAGGTAGCGGTGAAAGAAAAATATCATTTCTATAGCTATGGAGATGCCATGTTGATCATTTGATCAAACTCAAACTATGCAATGGAAAAAAATCTATTGTATAAGAGGGCTTATATTATTAAAACAAAAAAAAACCGGCATCCTTTCAGAGCCGGTTTTTTTAATGCTAAATTATTTATAGGTCAAGGGAAAATTCCAAGTGCCTGATAACTCACGCCAAGTTTACGGATACCACTCACAAAAGCGGCTGTCCGTAAATCGTTGATCTTAGGGTTTCCCTTTTTAATTTCACGGATCTCATTATACGCGAAAAGCATGGTTTCTTCCAAACCAGAGCGAACCAGATCAATTTCATCCGGACCATGCAACAAAATTTTACGGTGAACAGGATCGAGTGATTTTCCTGTTGCACCTTCAACAGCGGTGACCAGTTCTGTATTAGCGGTTTCATGGAAACGCTTCTCCATACGACCGAAGCGAACATGGGATAGATTTTTTAACCATTCGAAATAAGAAACGGTAACACCCCCGGCATTCAGATAAAGATCGGGGATGATCATTACATTTCTTTGGAGCAAAATTGCTTCGCCGTTTTTAGTAACCGGACCATTAGCACCTTCGGCAATGATTTTTGCTCTGATACGCCCTGCATTTTCCTGCGTTATCTGGTTTTCAAGAGCTGCCTGAATTAAAATATCGCATTC
>CAYHFJ010000352.1:0-2617 GCA_964355885.1 uncultured Flavobacteriales bacterium | reverse complement strand
GTCACCAAACGCCCTCAAAGCCTGTTGGCAGATGACTTCATAAAATACAATAAAGAACTCAACATTCGCATCAATGGCAAAAAAGTACTGGTTATTGGTGGTGCCGGTAGAATCGGTTCTTCCTATATCAAGGCCATCTTAAAATTCAACATCGCCAAATTAGTAGTGGTGGATATCAATGAAAATGGCTTAACCGAACTGGTACGCGATTTACGAAGTTCGGCTGTTTATAATATTCCTGATGAATTTATTACCTATCCGGTAAACTTTGGTGATCGCGTATTTGAAAAGATATTTCAACAACATGGTCCGTTTGAAATTGTGGCTAATTTTGCCGCCCACAAGCATGTTCGCAGCGAGAAAGACATTTTCTCAATTGAAGCCATGATTGAAAATAATGTTTTACGGGCACGGAAGTTATTAGATATACTGTTGCAGTATCCACCTGAGCATTTTTTCTGTGTTTCAACCGACAAAGCCGCCAATCCCGTAAACATTATGGGAGCCAGTAAAAAGCTGATGGAGGAAATGATAATGGCATACTCCGACAAATTACCTATTACAACTGCACGGTTTGCCAATGTTGCTTTTTCGAATGGGAGTCTGCCCTTGGGTTTCCTGGAACGATTAAACAAGAATCAACCCTGGTCGTGCCCACGAGGAATTCGCCGGTTCTTTGTTTCGCCACAGGAATCAGGCGAGTTGTGCCTGATGGCTTCCATCATGGGAGAGTCAGGTGATATTTTCTTCCCGAAGCTGAATGAAGAGCACGATATGATTCCATTCGATCAAATTGCATTGGATCTGCTTAAGGAACTTGGATTGGAAGCGGAAATTTGTCAGAGCGAAGATGAGGCCAAATCAAAGTTGAAGGAGAGACAAGTAGAAAAAGAAAGATGGCCTGTTTACTTTTTTGGATCAGATACTGATGGAGAAAAATCGTTTGAAGAATTTTTTACCGAAGAGGAAGAGTTAGACAATGGTTCTTTTATCCATTTAGGGGTGGTAAAAAACTCTAAGAAACGCAGTATGGCTGAAATTGATGTTATTTTTAATCAGCTACATCGGTTGTTTGAATCAAAAGAAGTGACCAAAGCTGCCATTGTAGATATCTTGAAAGTCTATTTGCCCAACTTCGAACACATCGAGACCGGTAAAGGACTGGATTCGAAGATGTAATCCATGAATCGTCGTATCATTATTCCATATAGTCCTCACCTGAAAGAATATGCAAGGCAGTTAAGGAATCATCCCACTCAATCGGAGAAATTCTTTTGGAAAATGCTGAAAGGAAAAGAAATCCATGGCTACGACTTTCATCGGCAAAAGCCTTTGGACAATTACATTGCAGACTTTTTCTGTTTCGAACTAATGCTGGCGATTGAATTAGATGGATATACTCACCTTTTTGAAGAAGTTCAGCAAAAAGACCATCGTAAACAAGAAAGACTGAGTGAATTGGGAGTTACCGTGCTCCGTTTCACAGATGATGCAGTTTTCAATGATACCGATCATGTTTTTAGAGTGATTGAAAATTACATTTCAGAATGGGAAACAACACACCCCCAGCCCCTCTCAAGAGGGGTGTAGGTTTGGCTCAAATCATTTGCTTGCAGATTAACAAATGCATTGCAAGTTTCTCCCCCTCTTGAGAGGGGGTTACGGGGTGTGTCACTCCAATTACCCACAATATAACATCACAAACATAATCAAAGCAACACATTCCCCCTCTCGAGAGGGGGTTAGGGGGTGTGTCAAGCTTCAAACCAAACCTATTATATGTACAAATACCTTTTCAAACGTCTCATCGATCTCATACTTGCCTTAATAGCATTGGCAATTCTCTCTCCATTCCTGATCCCAATTTGCATTATTCTTTTATTAACGGGTGAGCATGAAGTCTTCTATTTGCAAAATCGTGTTGGATTTAAAAATTCACGATTTAAAATTTGGAAATTTGCAACTATGATGAAGAATTCATCTAAAATGGGAACCGGTAGCCTGACTCTTCGAAATGATCCAAGAGTATTACCAATTGGGAAATTTTTACGGAAAACAAAGATCAATGAACTCCCGCAAATTATCAATGTATTGCTTGGTAATATGTCATTTGTTGGACCTCGTCCTCAAATGGAAGTCGATTTCTTCAAATTTCCAGTTCATGTTCAGGAAGTAATCTACAATTCAAATCCTGGCATTACCGGTATTGGTTCTATTATATTCCGTGATGAGGAAAAATGGATTTCAAATGCACAGGGCGACAAGCATGAATTTTATAAAAATCACATTGCTCCATACAAAGGAGAATTGGAGATCTGGTACCAAAAAAAGTTATCCTTATACACCGATTTCATGCTGCTTTTTCTGACAGCATGGGTCATTATTGCACCTGAAAGTGATCTGATTTATTCAGTTTTTCATGATTTACCGGTCAGACCTGAGACCTTAAAATAGAAACAATCAGGCATTCCATAATATATCTAAGACAACCGTTTATTATTGCATTGCCTGTGAATTCGTGATTCTTTGTGACTTTGAGGCTTAGTGGCATTTTTTTACCATCAAGCCAATGCATAAAGGAAATCGAAGTTTGATACACCCAAATATACCAAAGCCA
>CAYHFJ010000351.1:0-2617 GCA_964355885.1 uncultured Flavobacteriales bacterium | reverse complement strand
TCATGGTTTACGGATTGATCGTGCTGTTGACCATTTTTGTTTTCTTCAAATACACAACAATAGGACAAGGCAATGACCAGATTCGCCGGATGAGAACGGCCTTTGACCCCAACGATGCTTCCCTGCAGGTAAGGCTTGATAACCAGAAAATTTTAAAATCCTATTTGGCTTCCCGACCCTTTGGCGGCGGAATTGGACTCGGTGGTGTCAAAGCCCAGCGTTTTTTACCAAACGCATTCTTATCAAATGTTGCCACCGATAGCTGGTTTGTACTTATATGGGTGGAACAAGGAATTATTGGCCTTACTCTCCATCTGTTTATCCTCTTTTATGTGCTAATTAAGGCATCTTATATTATCATGTTTCGGATACGGGATCCGATATTGCAGATAAAAATGGCCGCACTGGTTTCCGGTATGTTCGGCATCATGGTTGCTTCCTACGGCAATGCCATTTTGGGTGGTATGCCAACAGGGATGTTGCTATATACTTCAATGGCAATTATGCTCGGTGCTGAACGGCTTGACACACCTAATGCAGCATTACAACCGATGGAGGTAAAACAGATCGAATGAAAAATCTCCGTCTAATTTAAACTTATCATAATCAGAATTGTTGTACAAATATGGATTTGAAAAAGCTATTCATGTAAATTAAAAGACTATGAAAGGGAGGGATTTCATCATCACCGGACTTCAAACCTGGGATATACCGATAGGGTCCAACGCCATTGATATCGCCAGGGAAATATCTGTCAGCAACCGTGTTCTGTATGTCAATAGTCCACTGGATCAAATGACCATTTTGCGGAAGAAAAATGCACCTGAGATACAGCACCGTCTGGAAGTACTTCACAAGCAAAAGCCTGCCCTTCGAAAGATAACAGAGTCCTTATGGGTCCTGGATTTTCCATTCTCAATCTGGTCTGTTAATCAGTTACCGGATGGGTTCATTTTTGACCTCTTCAACAAGCGAAACAACAAAAAAATGTTTTCTTACGTCAGGAAAATTGTCGATGAGTTGAACTTCAAAAATCCTATTCACTTTATTGACAACGACATATACCGTAGTTATTTTGCCAAAGAGTTGCTTAAACCGGCACTTTCAGTTTACTACCGAAGGGATAATCTTCTTCCGTTTGGTTTCTGGAAGAAACATGCTCCCAGACTTGAGCCTGAGCTTATTCGGAAAAGCGATGTGGTGGTCTGTAATTCTCCTCAATATGCTGAGTTTGCTAAAAAATTTAACAAGAATAGTCACGACATCGGGCAAGGGGTTGACCTATCAGCCTACAATACAGTTTTAGGTTTTCAAACGCCCGAAGCAATCGAACAGATCCCAATGCCTAGAATTGGATACATTGGCGACATCAACAGTCTTAGGTTGGATCCTGACTTACTCTACGAGGTTGCATCAAAAAGACCTGAATATTCATTTGTCATGATTGGTGGTGAAGACAAAGTATTTGCCTCCCATGCACTTCACACCCTAAAAAATGTATTCTTTTTGGGAAGTATTCCCAAAAACTCGGTTCCAGCGTTTATGTCTTCACTTCAAGTTTGTTTAAACCCTCAAAAATTGAACGAAATCACCAATGGCAACTATCCACGGAAGGTCGATGAATATCTTGCATTGGGGAAACCGGTAATAGCCACAAAAACGGCCACCATGGAGATTTTTAAAGAACATGCCTATTTGTGTTCAGGTGCCCCTGAATATCTTGTTGCGATTGATAAGGCACTGCAAGATATTACTGAGGAGAAGAACAACGAGAGAATTCTGTTCGCTCAGTCGCACAGTTGGAAAAACAATGTGGATCAACTATTCAAATACATACTTCAAACTCAAGAAAAACTATAAACCTATGTATTACAGAAATATCACGGATTTAAACAACATCCTGCTAAGCCGACTTCATATTCTTCCAAGGGATTTTGACCTCATCGTTGGGATTCCAAGGAGTGGAATGCTTCCAGCCAACTTACTGGCGTTGTACCTCAATAAACCATACACAGATTTGAATTCCTTTCAAAATGGTCATATTTATAAGGCGGGTGCCAGAGGTCAGTTTTTTGACATCAAGGATTACAAGAAAATCCTGGTTGTAGATGACAGTATTGCCTCTGGAGCTGCCATGGAAAAATGCAGGGAAAGCCTTAAAGAACTAAGTACCTCCTTTGATATAAGTTATTGTGCCATCTATGTTATTCCTGGTAAGGAAAAGCAGGTGGACTACTATTTCGAGGTGGTTCCACTCCCCCGTTATTTTCAATGGAACATTTTTAACCACACCTCCCTCGAAAAGGCTTGTTTCGATATTGATGGTGTGTTGTGTATTGATCCAACCGAAGATCAAAATGACGATGGTGAAAAATACCTGGATTTTATAGTGAATGCTCCTCCCCTTTTCATTCCGGGAAGCAAAATCGGAACCATTGTTACTTCGCGACTTGAAAAGTACAGGAAAGAGACCGAACAATGGCTAAAAGCCATTCATGTTAAATACAATCAGCTAGTGATGCTTGATCTTCCAAACAAGGAGGCTAGGGTATGGGCTAACAGTCACGGAGAACATAAAGCAAACACTTATAAATCAAGTTCATATGTTTTGTTTGTG
>CAYHFJ010000350.1:0-2636 GCA_964355885.1 uncultured Flavobacteriales bacterium | reverse complement strand
AAACGTTGGGATTTTATTTTTTCAATAGGGGCTTCACATGAGTTTGCAAGTCTGCCGAACCGGATTGTTTGAAACAGCACCTTTGCCATAGTGTCGATCAAAAGTATTTCATCTTGAGCTGGATCTTCGAAGCAACCCGAAAAAGCGATTTTTCCTGCAAGCGAAACTTCGGCCGCCTCGGTTAAAACGGAAACAATTTTTTTTGATGACCCACACCAGGAGTATAACGCCCAGGTATTTTGACTTGCTATGAAAATGTCATCCTGTTCATTAGCGTGGCCGCAGAAATTTCCATCCAGTAAGAGAGATTCAGGGCTCAGCACTCCTTCTTTTTTTCCTCCTTCATTGACAAGGAAAATAGATGTAGGATGAAAGAACTGAATTTCCGAAAATTGACTATGAACGAACGGCGGCTTATTTTTTCCTGGAAGCTGTGTTGTTTCTCCTTTAAGATTTACATAAACGCCGGGCGCTGAGCCGGTTGGTTTAGGAACATCTCCATAAACGATTTCAAGGTCATCAACGTATACCGTTCCTCCCTTTTTATTCCAGATGTATACTTTTGATAAATCTTCAGGTGAAAGTTTTAACTCACGCAAATCAGCCCTGAAATTAATTTTATGCCATGTATTTTTTTTCAGGTGCATATTGTCTGTTGCCTTGCCCTGCCAGCTAATGGATTTTCCTTCTTTATTTTCAATTGCAACAACCAATGCAACTACCGGATCATCATCTTCCGGATAGATCCATGCACTTGTAGAAATGAAAGTTAAGGACTCAGAAGACACAGCTGAAAATTTCCTAATAATGCTTTCGCTGTAAGTGTCAGACCCCGACATTTCCATGGAGTAGTTCCCAGAGTGCGCAAAAGCATTACTCAGGTTGCCGGGTGAACTGACATCTGCTACCGGCTCAAAATCGTAGATGAAGTTCTGATTTGGAGTCAGTTCTGCTCCGGCATGCATTTCCTCTTCTGTGAAAAATTCAATCTTGATATCATCAATATAAAACAACTCTTTCCCTTCATTCCAGATATAGATTTTAACGATAGGATCCTGTCCCCATCCGGATGAATTGACCGGGACAATGATTTCGTTGTTGCTCCACTTATTTGTTTCTCCTTGGATGGCTTGCTGGAAATATTCAATCGTTTTTTCAGTTGTCCCAATAACTGCATAAACGAGACTTGCTTTCTTAAGCGGTTCCTCTGAAAATGCCTGCAAAGAAATTCTAGCCTGCTTTACTTTTTCATGCAATGGAATTTCATTTCCTTTTTTCGAAAATGTAATTCCGTATTCAGCAATATCAGAAAGCTTATTACTGAATTTTCCAGAAAAATGTTGTTCGGTGTTTTTTTCCCCCACCCAGGTCTCAGGATTGGGATCTTCCATGTCAGTGAAAAAAGTAGCACTTATAGAAAGTGTTGTGAATTTTGGATTGTTCGGAACAGAATCCTTGACTTCTGCTGACGAATCAGGCTTATTTTCCTTTTTCCTTGCAAAGAAAATAGCTGCTGCGGAAAGGAAAATAATGGCTACAAAAAAGAATTTTTTCTTCAAGTGAAAAACAATTAGAATTCAACAGAGACGAGTCGACGAAAGTAAAAAAACCTGTTCAGAAAGAATGAGGTTTCGACAAAAAAAGAACACTAATACTCCCCGCACCATGCCTCTACCATTGCCATTTCTTCTTTTCCCACCCATCCGTTTTCAATCATCAGGCTATAGCAACGAATGAGGTTCTCGCACAGGTGCTGCGTCCCGGTCTTAAGGTCCAGTTCCTCAAGCATTTTACACATCCTGAAGTTGTTAAGGTAGCCCGGCACTTCATCGGCAAAATCTTTCAATAGACTATGCTCGTTTCTTTCCTGCCATACATCTGCAGAGTGAAACAAGATATTCCAGCCGCATGTCCAGGCAATCCGTTGTGCAATAAAACTGCGCCAGATGTCAGTCATCCTGAAGCTGCAGTAGGAGGGAAGGTAAAGTAGTGGAAAGGCCTCTTTTTTCCAAGCTGTATTTTGTGAATTAAAAGGACACCAGGTTCCATTTCCCAGGACCAGGGCAGGCTTTTTTTCAAAGTTGAACGGGAGTTTTAAAGTCATCCTGTACACAGCATCAACATCGGGGTTTTCATCAGCAAGGCCCTGAAAAATTTTGATGCTATCTGTTTCAATGGAAGTCGGAGTAAGTTCTTTAGCGATGTTTCCATTGCCCTGAATTTCTTCCAAAGGAAGTCCGCGGGGCCATATGTTATCCGTTGAGAAATAACGGTATGCATTAACCCAGCCTTTTTTTTCTGTGAAACGGGCTGTTGCTGGCGAAAGGTTTTTCTCCCAGAATTCTGCCCTGGGTAAATTATCATCATCTGTTTCAATAATCACGTCTTTATTTTTGCTTAACAGGTAGCCGAGATTTTTTCTTCCGTAATGCCTTTCAGGAAGGAGTTTCGCCAGTTTAAAAGGCATTTCACATTGTTCTTCAATGCCGGCAAAACGGCATCCTTCAAGCCGAAAATCCTTCGGAGATTTGGTATCCCCGATGACGATAAAATCAATTCCATTTTTTTTGCAACCGGAGGCAAAAGCTTTCATGGCTTCGTTTGGGGCAGAAATAGAAGTTATAATGAGTGCACTG
>CAYHFJ010000349.1:0-2662 GCA_964355885.1 uncultured Flavobacteriales bacterium | reverse complement strand
TTGCATTCAGTTTATCCAGTCCGAGAACTTTGACAAGCGGGATCCCTTTTACCTCATCGCATCCTTCAGGAATATAATTTACAAAACCGCCGAGCCTGTCGTCCTGGTAAACTACATCAAAACGAAATTGCTCCTGTTTGAGCTGATAGCCGCCAAGATTGTAAACGTTCTTCATCATTAAATCCCAGGTGAAGAAGGATGGATCAACTGTAGTACTGCGAAGCAATTTTACAAAGAGCGCACTGGAACCGGTGATTCCTGAAGTAGAAAGTTCCCCTACATGGTAAACCTGACCGTTTAACGTGTACTCATAAGAAACAGCGAGGATCTGATTCGTTGCCAGTTCACTGTTCAGGGAAATATAACCAAGAAGTTCATTGACTGAAAATTCACTTGGAGAAAGCAGGCGGGCATTCTCCTGGACTACATAGTTCCTGCTGTTTTGCATTCCCAAACTTGTAAGTGAATTCCCGGCAATTGCAGTATTGTTCCGCATCTGGTTTATCAATGCTGTATCCAATACCTGGTATAAATTGTTTGCAGCATTGTCAGGGTATGTGCCTGTTGCAACAATACTGGGAACCAGGTTCGTGGTTTCACCCAGGTCTGCTATGGCAATGATGTTTCTTGTCGCATCATTCTGTCGTGTTGTTGTGGTGTTACGTACCCATACTTCAATCCTCGTAATGTTGATGCCACTTCGGATCTGATTTACATCCTTTAATGCAGTTTCATATTGATTCCTGAAATATTGTGAAAGAAAAAAGTGCCTGTTGGCTTCGTACTGGTCACCTTTGATCTCATATTTCGTTGTCTGCGCGCCGCCTTTCACATCAATTGTTTGAGACTTTCCTTTTTGCTGGCTGAATACACTCGTTACCATCAACCGCCCGAACTGCAATTGTGTTTTAATTCCAAACAAACTCTGACTACCCTGAATGAGCTGACTGTTCAGCGGAAGAGTTACGTTTCCTGCTTCGATCTTTTTGATGATGTCGTCTTCATAGCCTGTATATTCCAGCTTCATCTTGTTTTCGAAATCAAAGGTGGCCTGCGTATTGTAATTTACACCGAGTTTCATTTTATCCCCGATGTTGGCAGTCACATTCATCTGGATATTCTCCTGAAAATCAAAAGTAGTAACGCTTCGCTGGCGTTCAGGCAAGGCAGGATTCTGATTCTTCTGATTCTTGAGAGCAAATGTCAACTCTGCAGATCCCTGTGGACGGATGTCAATCGTATTTCCTCCGAAGATGCGGTCGAAGATGACACTGTTGATAACCAGCTTAGGGGCAAAGGATTTTTTATGCAGCTCGTCTTCTTCGCTTGCCCGCTGTTTCCAATATTGCTTGGTCGACTTATTAAATTCATGCTCCCTGAATTCCTCGAAAGTGAGATAGGACGGATTTCTGTAAAAACGGCCTCCGATATTTTCACTGATATTATACTGGTTTTCTACCGGATCATATTCAACGCTGTCGCTGATGTTGGAAGGGTCTCCCATCAGCAAAGGACTGCTGCCCGATGGTTCATTGTATTTATCGGCAAGACGGTCGCGGATGGGATAGCGAAGCTGAATCGTATCGCTGTCAAGTGGCGCAACAAATGGAAGCGGGTCAACAATATCAGAATCCGGTTTGACGGTACCCCAGGCAGCGCCAATAACGGAACAAACTATACCAACGCCAATACTATAACGAATTAAGTGTTTCAAGCTAAATTCAAATTTTAATCAATAAGCAACTTTCTGTTGCCGAAAATAATTGCAATAACCGTTTCATTGGTAAAGATTCTAAAAAGTTTTCAGTCAGTAATTAGGATATTATAAGCAGCGCAATTACATCCTTTTTTGAATTTTCCCATTGTCAAACTACATTGTTTTTAATGCCTTACGGATAAGGTCTTCCACTGTCATTGCCGGTTGATCGCGTAGCAGGTTGTCAACTGTTTTATCCACGGCAGAACGGTTAAAACCAAGTGTGAGCAAAGCACTCATGGCTTCATCTTTTACTTTCAAATGACTGATCACACTTTTCACAGGACCATCCTTTTTCAATTTATCTTTCAGCTCAAGGATCATTCGCTGGGCTGTCTTTTCTCCGATACCCTTCACCGTCTTAAGCCGAGCAACATCGCCATTCACAATACAGGCAAAAATTTCTGAAGGGTTCATGGATGACAAGATCATGCGCGCCGTTGAAGCCCCTACTCCACTAACAGAAATCAAGTTTTTAAATAATTTACGTTCTTCTTCTTCGGCGAAGCCGAATAACGTATGTGCATCTTCATTTATTTGAAGATGGGTGAATACCATACAGTCTTCTTTATCAGGAATTGATGAATATGTATGGAGGGAGATATTCACAAAGTATCCAACCCCTGCACATTCAATTATAAGATATGCAGGATTTTTCTCAATGAGGCGTCCGCGAAGATGATTGATCATGAAATCGCAATGGTATTATTTCACGAAGAACGGAATTTTAAACAAATCTCCGTACAATTTCATATTCAGGATTTAACAGTTATTACTGAGGACACTACCGGCAATTGCCAAATGACAATATTTGGTTTTAATCCGGGAGATAACGGGTTTGAGATTCAAAAGGACTTCCGGAATCTCCCATAACTCAATACAGTAATACTGTCATTCCTCCCGACA
>CAYHFJ010000348.1:0-2679 GCA_964355885.1 uncultured Flavobacteriales bacterium | reverse complement strand
TTGTAACATCATCAAGCACCATTACTGCCGGAGCCTGTACAGGATTAGGAATTGCACCCGGACATATTGGAAAAGTTTTTGGAATTTTCAAAGCGTATTGCACGCGTGTCGGAAGCGGGCCATTCCCTACCGAACTAGCTGATTCAACGGGAGAAGCAATTCGCAAAGCGGGGAATGAATTCGGAGCTACAACCGGCAGGCCGCGACGTTGCGGATGGCTGGATCTGCCGGCACTAAAGTATGCTATCATGATCAATGGTGTTACCGATCTGATTATGACAAAACCCGATGTGCTCTGTGGATTTGAAATAATTAAAGTATGTACCGCTTACAATATAGGCGGAAAACTTTTCGATTATTTTCCATACGATATTGTAAATCAGCAAATAGATCCGGTCTACAAGGAAATCAAAGGCTGGGCACAAGACCTGACGGGAATTCTTGCTGAGAGCGACTTTCCGGTTGATTTTAAAAATTATATCTCCTATTTGGAAAAGGAACTGGAAGTACCAATCAGTATCGTTTCCGTTGGCCCTGATCGGAAGCAAACAATCATTCGCTGAGTTTAGAGCTATTCCTTCAATCGCAGATCCTCGATTTTATAAACAGCGAATCTGAGGGAATGCTATCCTGTGGAATATATTCCTCAATAGAATTATTCATCCCATTGAGATCAGGGCTCCCGGCATTTACCCATGCTGTATACCAAAAGGAAGCGACAGACAGAATAGCTTTTCGCATTCTTCTTTCCACCTGACCATCGAGCCGCTTATGAAAGGCATCAGAATAATCTCTGCTGTAAACTTTCATTGTGACGGATCCTCTGGATTCATAAGCATATTTAAGATCAGAAGAAAACGAGGCATTTAGTTCCTTTTCAAAACTAAGGACAGAATCAAGTGCGACACTACTCCCTTGAATGAGATCCCAGCAATATTCCTGAATACGCTGAATATATTCGGCGCGCCCACATAAATAGTCATAACCATCGCCAAACAATTCCGGTAAACGAGATTCCCAAAAACCATGAATGCCATGTTGGTTGGTGAGCTGTCCGTTATAGTTCTCCGTGCAGTGCAGGGGAACACAAGCATCTCCAATATAATGTCCAAGATTAGCTGAATAGTATAAAATTTTCTTTTCATCCTTCTCTTTGAAAGCATTTAGCAACCGATAGTATACTTTCGGAATATACCAAGGAACAATTCCGTAAGACTGAAGAGTATCTTCCGTTAATTTCTCCACTGCATCCTTCCAGAAGCGTGGAAGGGAATCAATAGCAAAATCTCCGTAATGATCAATGTCAATATAATGTCTGGGAGGTTCCGCCTTATCAGAATGCCTTCGCTTATCCGGATCTACTGCATGTTCGCTTAAATAATCAATATGCTTTTTGTAAAATCCAAAGAGCTCGGGTGGCAATGAAAAGCATGCCATATAATTAATTTTTTTGTGAGCCCAGAATCCCCATGCATTTGAAACCTTTGTAGGAAGAAGAAAATAAACCCAAAGGATTAGTATCCTGTACCGAATTCGGTTACCAATTCGTTTTTTGAAAATTCGCATGATGCAAATTGCATCGAATGAAACTATTCCACAACCTCTTTATTGCAGGAAAATAAAAGAGTACAAATTAAGAAGAAGATTCAGCAAATCGGTTTACCGGCAGTCTGACCAATACACCATTCTCCAGCACGGGAATAATTGAAGTAATGTCTGTACTCAGGCAATACTTTATATCTTTTTTAAGATTTAGTTTGGCGAGTCTTTCCTTATGAGAAGAATGTTTTAAGAACTTAACAGGATCCTGACTTGCCATTTGATAGAGATATTTTAATGCCAGACAGGCATCACCACATTTATAATGATCGTATTTCCCGGTGAGTGCTTCTGTAACTGCGCCGGCAAACAAGGCGTCTTCAAGGTTAAATTTATTCTTCCATCCACTGCACAGCAGGAGAATGGGACGTTTTTCAGCTACCAGCCAATCGCACAATGCGGTAATATTTAAAAAGGAACCAATTACGACACGGTAGGCATCCTTTGCAGCTTCAATAGCCTGAGTCCCATTCGTTGTGGTAATGATGATAGTTTGATCTTTCACCTCATCACCCATATAGCTGAATGGAGAATTTCCAAAATCAAATCCTTCTACCATGATTCCATCACGCTCCGCCCCTACTTTGAAGCCCTTATCCTTATATTCTCTGGCTTCTGCGACTGTTGCAACCGGAATAACCTTCTCCGCACCATGTTCAAAGGCTGTGCAAATAGCTGAAGTCGCACGGAGAATATCAATGATCACAACTATACTTTCCTCATCTTTGTATACAGGATACAAGTGAGGTGAGAAACAGGCATCGATTTTAATACTTTGAGCTTCCTCCATATTAGATAAATAAAATTTTGTAGCTGATGTATTAAAAAAATTAAACCTTCTTTAAAAAGGGGAGCTTGGCCACTTTTGCTTTAACAGGTTTGTCACGAATAATAATATTCACTTCAGAACCTTCTTTAGAAAATTCAGTGGCAACATATCCCATGGCAATTGGTCTTTGTAAGGTGGGTGACTGTGTACCGGAAGTAACTTTACCAATAATCTTTCCTTCAGGATTGCTAATCTCATAATCATGTCGTGGAATACCTCGATCTATCATTTCAAGACCAACAAGCTTTCGC
>CAYHFJ010000347.1:0-2732 GCA_964355885.1 uncultured Flavobacteriales bacterium | reverse complement strand
CAAAGACTGGTGTTTACTTGGATAAACGATGGGTCACTGGGAACAAATCCACCTGCTACATTGGATAACGTGACAATAATTACCAGTCTTCCTCCACCCCCAAATTGTGCAGGAATCAATTCACCGGGGAATGGAGGGACAGGACTCTGCACTTCCGGTAATATCCTCAAATGGACTGCCCCTGCAACCGGTGGTGTGCCTACAGGTTATAAATTATTTTTTGGATCCAACTTCCCTCCAACTAATCTGGTGAATGGTACTAACCTTGGGAATGTATTATCATATAATTCACCAGTATTAGCGGTTAATACAACTTATTACTGGCGGATTGTTCCAACTAATGCTGTTGGTGATGCCAGCGGGTGTACTACGTGGTCTTTTACTACAGGATCTGCTTGTGTTTTGCAGAATGCAGGTGGCACAGCTTCTCTTTGTTCGGCAAGTTATTATGATTCGGGAGGACCAACAGGTGATTATACGAATAGTGAAAATAATGTTGTTACAATTTGTCCTGTATCTGCAGGTCAATATGTACAGGTAATTTTCTCTTCATTTAACATCGAGTCGTGCTGTGACTATTTGCGAATATATAATGGGAATAATACGAGTGCCCCATTGCTTGGACAATTTACAGGAACTAATCTTCCATGCAATATTACCTCCTCTGTGGCGAATGGTTGTCTCACCTTTCAGTTTTATTCTGATGGGACCGTTGTTTACCAGGGATGGGAAGCTACTATAAGTTGTGTTGGTTCACCCGGATCTTCACTACCGGGAAGTGTATGCAGTACTGCACCGCTTATCACATCACCATATATTGGCATCGGACATAATACTGCCTGTTATGGAAATGACTATACGAATGCCAGTACCGGTTCATGTGGTACTTTGTATGAATCAGGTGAAGATCGTGTGTATGCGTATACTGCAAGTGGACCTGAATGTATCAGCATTTCAATAACGAATGCAAGTTCATCTTATATCGGTTATCAGGTATACAGTGGCTGTCCGGGAGCAGTAGGTACTACTTGCTTAGGTTCCAAAGGTGGTTCAACTACTCTTGGAGGATCAGTTGCAATTCCTGTGGCAGGTACATATTATATAGTTGTTGATACTTGGGCAGCACCCACATCTGCCAGTTATGACATTTCTGTTGTTGCTTCCGGTTCTACACCTGTGAATGATCTTCCATGTAATGCGGTTGTTTTACCGATGAATGTTAATACTGCAGGAACGAATTCATGTGCAAGTGGGGCCTCTGAACCTTCAGTCCCGACATGCTGGTCGACCGGAAGTTTGAATACTGTCTGGTACAGTGTAGTTGTACCTGCGTCCGGCAGAATAAGAGTGCGGACAACCTTAGGTTCATTAACAAATACACAGATTGCATTATACTCTGGACCTTGTGCATCTCCGACTTATGTATCCTGTAATGAAAATGCACCCGCATGCGGCTCTTCCTCTTATCTAAATTCTGAACTCATAGCAACAGGTCTGGTCGCAGGTGCAACTTATTATTTGCGTGTTGATGGAAGTGGTGATCTCACCGGCTCCTTTGATATCATGGTAGTTGACGATGTTACCGGTTTCCCTCCGGCTATGGGTCAGGAGTGTGTAAATCCAAGTCCGGTTTGTGGGCAATCAATATTGGTTGGAAATCCCGGTTATCAGGCTTATGGAAATAATTGTGACTTCCCGGGTGGAGGAGGCAATTGCTTAGCATCCGGGGAAAGAGGATCAGCATGGTATTCGATTCCAATCAATGCAAACGGGAATTTAAGTTTCGATATTATTCCGAATGACTGGTTTGGTGCGCCCAGTACAACGGCTACCGATTATGATTTTGCCGTATGGAAAATTTCAGGCTCCGGTGCTACTTCATGTGCTGCAATTTCTTCAGGCGCGACTCCTGTTCGTTGTAATTTTAGTTATCTTGGTTTAACCGGATTGAATGGCACCTCAGCAGGAACATCACCTGCCGCATACCCTGGATTTGGAGGAGCCTATGAGGCAGTGATACCTGTTTTGTCAGGAGAGATTTATTTTCTTGTGATTTCTAATTTCTCAAATAGTACTTCAGGGTTTAGCCTCAATTTTGCTCCTGGCTCACCAATAGCATATACCGGTTCTGCTTCTTCTGTTGTGTGGACGGGGGGGACAAACTCACAATGGGGAATACCTACAAATTGGGGCGGTTGTAATAGCCCTGTATGTGCTGTAAGCGCAACCGTAAATCCTGCCGCTTTCAATCAGCCAACCTTAGTCTCAGGTCATCACTATGTGAAGGATCTTACGATTAATTCGGGGGCAAGCCTAACTTTACAGGCCGGAGCAATTTTACATGTATGTGGAAATTATTTAAATCAGGGTTCATTGATCGCCAATCCTACCGCGACAATTACTTTTGACAATGCTTCTGTTAATCAGTCAATTTCCGGTTCTTTATCTGGTGCAGACCGCTTTCCGAATTTGATTGTTTTTAAAACGGGAGGGCAGGTGCTCTTGAATAATGATATTGATATAAGTGGAAGTTTTACGACATCAGGAAATTCAAGTGTGTTTAATTCAAACGGAAAGTATATAAAGCTTGCTGGAAATTTTAATAATGCGAATGGTAACAGTACATTTTTAAATACCGGTACGCTGGGAACACTTGAGTTTAACGGAAGCAATGCTCAAACATATAATCAGGGAGCAACGACTCTGGATTTGAATTTTGTTCTGATGAATCA
>CAYHFJ010000346.1:0-2756 GCA_964355885.1 uncultured Flavobacteriales bacterium | reverse complement strand
TAAAACTGGAACTCA
Organism: uncultured Flavobacteriales bacterium; assembly: GCA_964355885.1. Taxonomy (GTDB): domain Bacteria; phylum Bacteroidota; class Bacteroidia; order AKYH767-A; family 2013-40CM-41-45; genus QQVM01. Next base: position 2,741 of record CAYHFJ010000346.1, on the reverse strand, counting down.
AAAGAGGCAATGAGGAGTTGAAAAGCATTCGCGAAGAGATGCAGACATCGCAGGAGGAGTTAAAATCGACTAATGAAGAGCTGCAGTCGACCAACGAAGAGTTGCAATCAACCAACGAGGAACTTACCACTTCCAAAGAAGAAATGCAAAGCCTTAATGAAGAGCTGCAGACTGTAAATGTCGAACTGCAAAGCAAAATCGGTGACTTCGTTCAAGCCAACAACGACATGAAAAACTTGCTCAACAGCACTGAAATCGCTACGCTATTTCTTGACAAAGAATTGAATATCAGAAGATTCACAGATTCCACAACCAATATATTCAAACTCAGGCATGCAGATGTCGGCCGACCATTTACTGACCAGGTTTCCGATTTAAAGTACCCCGAAATATCCTTGCACTGTGTTCAGGTACTCAAAACCCTTTCGGCCATTGAAACGGCCATATCGACCAACGATGGCAGGTGGTTCAACGTTAGAATCATGCCATACCGGACCTTGGATGACTACATTGACGGATTGGTACTGACCTTCAGCAATATTACAGAAAACAAGCATGCGGAGCATGCCATGGTCCTACAGGAAGCCCGTTACCGCCACATCTTTGAATATGCCAAGGACGGGATTCTTATTCTTGATGCCGAAACAGGCAGGATCATTGATGTGAACCCATTTCTGATTGAGATACTCGTTATTTCCAAAGAACAATTTGTTGAAAAAGCCATCTGAGATATCAATTGTTTCAAAGATATCGTTGCCAACAAGGGAATGTTTTTGAAGTTGCAACAACAAAGCATTGTTCGTTATGAAAATTTGCCACTAGAGACAGCAGACGGACGAAAAATCAGTGTTCAATTCATCAGCAATCTTTATACTGTTGACGATTCAAAGATCATTCAATGTTTTGTGCGCAAAAACAGTGATCTGCCTGCCTCCGATCAAGCATGAAACCTGCCCTTTAAAAACTAGCTATGACAATGAAAGGGGACAAAGATGAATCCGGAATACTGCGACGAAAAGCGGAAATGCTGCTGATCGAAAGAGCCACTGAGACTACTTTGCCCAATTCAGATATCGATATGCTAAAGCTCATTCATGAGCTGGAAGTGCACCAGATTGAACTGGAGATGCAGAATCATGAGCTTACGCTTGCCCAGGACAGGGCAGAACAAGCCATCGACAAATACACGGAATTATATGATTTTGCACCGGTAGGATATTTTACGCTTTCTAAATTAGGTGCAATTCTTGAATTGAATCTTCTAGGAGCCAATCAACTGGGGAATGATCGATCCATCTTAAAGAATAAACGGTTCATCAGTTTTGTTTCGCCCTCTAGTCAACCAATATTCAATCATTTTTTTCAAGAAATATTTCAAAGTAATAAAAAGGAGAATTGCGAAATTGCCCTGTCTGCGAAAGGGGAAAATACGGTTTTTGTTCAGGCTTCCGGAGTTATCACGGAGAGCGGCAAAGAATGTCTGTTAACTGTTACCGATATTTCTGATAGGGTGAATATCCAGGAAGAGCTTAGACTTCGAAACTTACAGCTTCAAAGTTCCATTGCAGAAAAAGATAAATTTTTCTCAATCATTGCGCACGATCTTCGTGGTCCTTTCAATGGCTTTTTGGGATTGACACAACTTATGGTGGAGGACCTGCCAACTTTAGATATGGTTCAAATTCAACATATGGCATCATTGATGAGGAATTCAGCCAAAAATGTTTTCAGCTTAATCGAAAACCTTTTGGAATGGTCGCGCATGCAGAGAGGAATAACACGATTTAGTCCTGAGACCATTAATTTGTCTGAAAAAATTGAGAATTTAACTGGATCAGTTAAAGAGATGGCCACGAAAAAGCAAACTGAGATCGCATTAAAAATTCCAACAGATCTGATTGTATTTGTAGACCTCAATATGTTCAGCTCGACCATCCGGAACCTATTATCCAATGCAGTTAAATTTACTCTCCATGGAGGAAAAATAACGCTGTCTGCCAAGGCCGTGGATGCATCCGCTGTCGAAATTTCGGTGAGCGACAGTGGCATTGGAATGGATAAACTCTTTCTTGAAAATCTCTTCAAAATGGATAACTTTGTGAACAGATCAGGTACAGACGGAGAGCCAAGCACAGGGCTGGGTCTGTTGTTATGCAAAGAATTTGTTGAAAAAAACGGTGGTAAAATTTGGGTTGAGAGCGTGGAGAATGAAGGAAGTACGTTCTATTTTACGTGCCCCATGCGCGATTTTTAAATTAAATATTCTATTTAGTTTGAAAATCGCCTCAAAGCCTCTGTATAGCATACAATCGGATACATTTTTTCGTCATACCAGAGTGCGGCAAAATAGAGTCCAATCGGACTGGGTTTAAAGCCTCCGCATGTTTGGTGTGCCAGCCAGTCAAATCCTGCTTCGCACGCCTTGGGGTGCTGCGCAACCAAAGCAGAAATGGCAAGTGAAGTCTCTTCAATCGTTCCCTGGATATTTTTCTGTCCTCCCCAGCTACCATCATCATTTTGTTGTGCCAAGAGGTACTGTTGGGCCAATAAATTCATGGTAATCAAATTTTTCGCAAATTTATCCTTTACATAACTCTTGCTTATGCAATCTGTTAAATATACCGAAACCCTTGCGGTGCCATAAACAGGATTCCGATTTTCAGGCGTATTCTGGTTGCCGAACCACAGAGGAAGCCAGTGGCCATCTGTTGCCTGGGACTTCTGCAAATAAGCTACAGCCT
>CAYHFJ010000345.1:0-2762 GCA_964355885.1 uncultured Flavobacteriales bacterium | reverse complement strand
GTTAGTACATTTCCCATATACACTTCCTGCACTGCCTTAGGATCAAGATTAATCCTTGCCAATGCAGCCTTAATAGCTTCTGCACCAAGCTGAGTTGCACTCAAAGGAGACAAGACCCCACCAAAACTTCCAATGGGCGTTCGAACCGCGCTAACAATTACTACTTCTTTCATTTTTTTTAATTTTTAGATTCTAAAATTAGTCGCAATTTACTCAATTTACTCAATTTAATAAACCTTTAGAAAACAGTTGATATATTTGACGGGAATAAAGACCAAGAACTAGTCAATCCCTCTATATCTCTGCATCAGACCTCTGCTTATATACCATGAAAAGCTATTTCATTCGTCTTTCAAATAAACACGAGATCGTATTCAAATTCGCTCTCATTCTGTCAACTATTTTATTGATAGTTATAGCATTACCGAAAGAAACTCAATTTAATTATTCCTACCAGAAAGGAAAACCATGGGCATTTGAAAACCTGATGGCTTCATTCGATTTTGCTATCAATAAATCTGAAGCCGACCTGAACGAAGAAAGAGCGGAGGTAATGAGGAATACTCAGCCATTCTACAGGTTTGAAGATAAAATTCTTGATCGTAAGCTGAAGTCATTTTCTGATGAGCTTGATGAGGTTTGGGCCAAAAGGTTTATTCTGGAAAAATTACATTCGAAGGAAATTGCTCAACTGGAAAAATCCAAAATATTACAAAGAGAAATCGGAATTAATATCTTAAAAATGGTTTATGAGAAAGGTATAGTTCTGATTAATGACCGATCTCCGAGAAATCAACAGGATGATATCCTTACAACAATTCATAACAATGTAGCTGAAGAACATAGGCTGAGTGATTTTTTTACGATTCAATCCGCTTACGAATTCATCGGACATGAACTGGAAAAAATTTCACAGTCGGATAATGAATTATTAACTCCGCTCCTGGAAAATGCCCTGAGTCACAACCTTATATATGACGATGAAGCTACGCGCAAATGGACAAAGCAGGCATTGGACAAAATCTCCGTTTCACGAGGCCTTGTCCAGAAAGATGAAGTGATCATTCTTAAAGGAGAAGTTGTAGATGATTTGAAATTTCAAAAACTGGAAAGTCTGAAGAATGAAATGAAAAGCCAGGAGTTTACTCAGTCATCCCGATGGATGATGTTTCTTGGTCATTTTATTCTCGTTAGTCTCGCATTGGGAATGCTAATCCTCTTTCTATACCAGTTTCGGAAAGAAATTTTTGATGATAATTCCCGAATCCTACTCCTGATGCTTCTGATATTGCTTGTCACTTATATGTTCTTATGGGCAAGAAAATTGAATATGTTTGACATGTATCTGGTGCCTGTTTGCATACTGCCTGTTGTAGTTCGGGCCTTTTATGATACACGAACGGCATTATTCACCCATATCATTACACTCATGATAATAGGTTTCGAGGCACCTGCAGGTTTTGAGTTTATGTTCATTCAAACCATTGCAGGTATGGTTGCAATATTCAGTATCGTCAGCATGAGTAGGAGGGTGCAGTTCTTCATTTCAATTTTTATGATCTTTTTAAGTTACTCCATTTCGTTTATTGGAGTAACAATAATTCACGAGGCAAACTTAAAAAGTATCGATTGGATGAACCTGAAATGGTTCCTGGGTAATTCAATTATCACACTATTCGCATTTCCTCTGATTTTTATCTTCGAAAAATCTTTCGGTTTTTTATCCGATGTTTCCCTGATGGAATTATCTGATTCAAACGCACCATTGTTGAGAGAGCTGTCCTTAAAGGCACCCGGAACCTTTCAGCATTCATTGCAGGTTGCAAATCTGGCTGAAGCGGCTATTTTTCAAATTGGAGGAAATCCATTGCTGGTGAGAGCCGGAGCCATGTATCATGATGTTGGAAAAATGGACATGCCAATGTACTTTATAGAAAATCAGAATTCTATTTCTAATCCACACGATGATCTTCCTTTCGAAGAAAGTGCCAGGATCATTAAAAGTCATGTAATCCGGGGAATTGAAAAAGCAAAGAAACATTCCATACCCGAACCTATTCTTGACTTTATCCGGACACATCATGGTACTTCCTTGCTCCAGTATTTCTATCAGTCATTCCTCAAAAATTTTCCGGAAAAAATTCCGGATGAAGAAGTATTCAGATACCCGGGTCCATTACCATTTTCAAGGGAGAGCGCGGTTTTAATGATGGCTGACTCTGTGGAAGCAGCTTCCAGAAGCTTGCAGAATCCGGATGCTATAGCCATTAGTAAACTCGTTGATGCTATCATTGATAATCAAATGGAACAAAAACAATATGAGAATGCACCTGTTACACTACGTGACCTGACAGAAATTAGAAAAATATTTAAAAAGATGTTAATCAGCATCTATCATGCCCGTATTGAATATCCCCATTAAATGATTTCGTCCGTAAATCCGGTTTTACTGCCTTTGATTAAAAAACTTCATAGTGTAATCGAAATATAAACAACCCTTGCGCTATTTTATTCAACTTTCTTTTGATGGAACTGCATACCATGGCTGGCAGATGCAGGAAAATGCTCATTCGGTTCAGGCTGAAATAAACAAGTCACTCAGCATTTTATTTCAAAAAGATATTCAAACACTGGGCTGTGGTCGCACCGATACAGGTGTTCATGCCCGAAAATTTTATGCACATTTCGACGCAATCATCCCCCCGGAGAAGATTGCAGATATTATTCATCAACTTAATTGTTTGCTTCCTTCGGATATTGCA
>CAYHFJ010000344.1:0-2769 GCA_964355885.1 uncultured Flavobacteriales bacterium | reverse complement strand
TTACAAGTGCTTCATGACTTTATCTTCCGATGGTTTTTGCCATTGCCACAGGTATTCCGGTGATTCTGTTTGCATGGTTGTTGGCCTATACAATCTCTGGAATAGGCAATGTTTACAACAAAATAAAATCTTTTGAACTCTGGTTCAGACGCTTTATTGCAGTACTTTTTATTTTGGTTGGCCTATATTATGTCTTCAAAATGATTTGAAAATTAAATAATTTGAAAATTTGAAAATGTAACGAAATGAGAAATGATAGGGAAAATTTGATTGTGAAATTGTCGTTGGAGTTTGCTCTTGACATCATAAGCTATACTGAACTACTTGAAAGTCAAAAGAAATATGTCATAGCAAGACAATTACTCAAATCAGGCACATCCATTGGGGCAAATGTTAGAGAAGCGCAAAATGCTGAAAGCAAAGCAGATTTTATTCATAAAATCAAAATCGCCGCTAAAGAAGTCGATGAAACTGAATATTGGCTAACGCTTTGTGAGCTGTCGATAAATTACTCCAACCCTGACAATTTAAAAGAAAAGCTTTTGTCAATTCACAATATAATCTCTAAAATCATAAGCACCTCGAAAAAATCAATTTGAAGTTTCTTCATCTTCAAATTTTCAAATCTCTTCAAATTTTCAAATCTCTTCAAATTTTCAAATCTCTTCATCTTCAAATTTTCAAATCTCTTCATCTTCAAATCTCTTCATCTTCAAATTTTGTCCGATGAATTTTCAAATCTTCAAATCTCGTCATTTTCTAATTCCTTTGCTATTATTGCCATTATGGTACCTGATCTACCATAATCTCCAACCAATGGCCGATTGGTTCATTAACTCAGTCTTGGGAATGCCAAAAGGAGAACACCTTACTGAAGCCTTACGATTCTTTGTTTTTGAGTTCCCAAAAGTGATTCTTTTGCTCACACTCATTATTTTCCTTGTCGGAATTATTCGCACCTTCTTCACTCCCGAACGTACCCGAAAAGCCCTCGAAGGTAAAAAGACATTTACCGGCAACGTAATGGCTTCAACTTTGGGAATTGTGACTCCATTTTGTTCTTGCTCTGCCATCCCGCTGTTTCTTGGGTTTGTCGAATCCGGAGTACCGTTAGGAGTCACCTTCTCCTTCCTGATTGCAGCTCCAATGATCAATGAAGTAGCCATCGTCCTGCTGTACGGAATGTTTGGTTGGAAAGTTGCCGCTATTTATGTTGGCACCGGATTGGCGATCGCAATTTTGGCAGGTTGGGTCATTGGTTTATTGAAACTTGAAAAATGGGTCGAACCATGGGTGTATGAAGCACAGATAGGCAACATCGGACAAGAAGAGGAGCATCTCAGTTTTTCTAAACGGATAGAACTTGGGTTCGGCGCCGTAAAGGAAATTGTTGGCAAGGTTTGGCTATATGTGGCTCTGGGAATACTTGTGGGCGCCGGAGCACACGGATACGTACCTGAAGAATTCATGGCTGCCCTGATGGGCAAATCAGCCTGGTATTCCATTCCTCTTTCTGTTTTAATTGGAATCCCTTTGTATTCCAATGCAGCCGGCATAGTACCGATCGTTTCCGTTCTGATTGAAAAAGGTGCCTCATTGGGTACTGCCCTGGCATTTATGATGTCGGTCATTGGGCTTTCACTTCCAGAAATGATTATCCTGAGAAAAGTATTGAAACTGCCGCTGATATTCACCTTCGTTGGAGTTGTAGGGGTCGGAATAATGATCGTTGGATATTTGTTTAATTATATTTTTTAACCTGTATTATACTGAAAACGACTGTTCTTTGATAGCAATTATTAACGGAAAAACAGTTTATGTCCTAACTATTCACTAAAAATATGTCCTTAAGAAATTCCAAATCTATAAATTTTTAAAAATGAGAGTACTTATCCTATGCACTGGCAACAGTTGCCGGAGCCAGATGGCACACGGCTTTTTGCAATTTTTCGATCCGAACATTACAGTATGTTCTGCCGGAACCGAGGCTTCCGGCAAATTGAACCAAAAAGCTGTAGCCGCTATGAAGGAGATTGGCATTGATATCAGTCACCACACCTCCGATTCGGTTGATATGTATTTGGACCAGGAGTGGGATTATGTCATCACCGTTTGTGGTGGTGCCAATGAAAATTGCCCTGCTTTTTTAGGTAAAGTAAACCACCGTCTGCACATCGGATTTGATGATCCATCGCACGCTGTTGGCACGGATGATTTTATTTGGAGCGAATTTATTCGTGTTCGAAACGAAATTATGGAAGAATTCTGGAAATTTTATATCGAAAAAATTAAACCACAGTTATGAGCACAACCAAACAACTTTCCTTCCTGGATCGTTACTTAACCCTCTGGATTTTCCTGGCTATGTTTATTGGGGTACTTGCAGGCTGGATAATTCCTGGTGTGGCAGATTTCTGGAATGGCATGTCATCAGGAAGTACCAATATTCCGATTGCCATCGGACTGATCGTCATGATGTATCCGCCATTGGCGAAAGTAAAGTATGAAGAGCTGGGTGATGTCTTCAGGAATACTAAAATTCTCGGACTTTCCCTTTTTCAAAACTGGGTATTGGGACCAATATTGATGTTTGCATTGGCAGTTATCTTTTTTAAACTGTTTCCGGGTGAAAACAATGCCAATTTACCTTACATGTACGGCATTATCCTGATCGGACTTGCCCGATGCATTGCCATGGTAATTGTCTGGAATGATTTAGCCAGGGGAGACAACCAATATGCCGCCGGATTGGTCGCATTTAACTCCGTT
>CAYHFJ010000343.1:0-2782 GCA_964355885.1 uncultured Flavobacteriales bacterium | reverse complement strand
GTGATTTATTGCGGATGTTGTCCTTTTGCACCATGTCCAAATATTCGTCCGGCATTTTCATTACTTATGGAGATGAAGTTCTCCAATTCTAAATTGCTTAATCTCTCACATAATTTAAAAGTAGACTGGGTTGATAAAGGTTTTCCCGTGGAGTGAAAACCATCTCTGAAATTATGGAAACGGTTTTTGACAGCAGTACAAAAGAATACGATGATTGGTATGACAGACATCCACTGCTCTATCAAAGTGAAATTCTTGCGATCAATGAAGCCATTCCTGCTAATAAGAAGGGCATTGAGATTGGAACCGGAACCGGCCGATTTTCAACTCCTTTCAACATAACTATTGGAGTTGAACCTTCTGAAAATATGGCAAAGTTAGCTCAGGATAGAGGTATAACAGTCATAAATGCTTTCGCTGAATCTCTTCCCTTTCATGATGCAAATTTTGATTTTGTTTTAATGGTTACTACGGTGTGTTTTCTTGCGGATATTCCTAAAGCCTTTTCTGAAGCAAACAGAATTTTAAAACCGAAGGGGTCAATAGTTATTGGCTTGATCGACAGGACCAGTAATATGGGCAGAGAGTATGAGCGTACCCGATCAGGCAACAAGTATTATCGTGGTGCACATTTTCACAGTACTGAAGAAGTGAGTATGTTCCTTAAAGAGGCGGGGTTTGGTCAATTCTCCTATTGGCAAACCATAACTCAATCAGATTTGCGGAAGGAGGAAATTCCGCAAGCGGGCTTTGGAAAAGGGAGTTTCGTGGTGATCAGGGCGATCAAAGAAAATTAAGGGGAATTGGCAATGGAAATAAAATTAGGACTTAAAGAAAATCTAAGCCAGTTTATTTTATTGGTTATCGTGAATGCCTTCGTAGGCGGGATGGTCGGTCTTGAGCGAACAATTCTGCCACAAATCGCGGAAGAAGAGTTTCATATTGCTGCTAAAACCGCGGTATTTTCCTTCATCATTGTATTTGGAATTGTAAAGGCACTTACTAACTATTTTGCTGGCGCATTAGCTAATAAAGTCGGTCGAAAAAATTTACTGATCATCGGTTGGTTATTTGCAATTCCAGTTCCGTTTATCTTAATGGAAGCTGATAACTGGAATTGGATTCTTGCCGCGAATGTACTTTTAGGTATCAATCAGGGCTTGACCTGGAGCAGCACGGTGGTAATGAAAATTGATTTGGTAGGTGAGAGTAACCGGGGTTTTGCAATGGGACTCAATGAATTTGCTGGATACTTGTCTATAGCGATAGTAGCTTTTGCGACAGGAATGATCGCAAGTGAATATGGATTGAGACCCTACCCCTTTTATATTGGTATAGCTTTATCAATCGTGGGTTTACTAAGCTCATGGTTACTTATTAAAGACACAAAACACCATGTCGGGAAAGAAACAGCTAGCAGCTCTGTTGCGAAGTTAAAAAATGTGTTTTGGGATACTACTATATTGAACCGGAATCTTGGTTCAGTAACTCAAGCCGGTTTAATCAATAACCTTAATGACGGAATGGCTTGGGGATTGTTGCCCATACTTCTTGCAGAAAAGAATTTCACCATTTCACAAATAGGAATTGTGACAGCTATTTATCCAGCTGTTTGGGGTATTGGACAATTATTTACAGGAAAAATGTCAGATCACATTTGTAAAAAGAGCATGTTATTTTGGGGAATGTTTCTTCAGGGAATTGCCTTGTTTCTTATTGTGTTTGCCACTTCATTAATACATTTTATAATTCTGGCAACATTACTTGGCTGGGGAACAGCGATGGTTTATCCTACATTTCTTGCAACTGTCGCTGAAAATACAAATCCACATGACAGACCTAAAAGTCTTGGTGTGTTCCGACTATGGAGAGATCTAGGTTATGCCATCGGGGCAATCCTGACCGGAATAATTGCGGATAATTTCGGAATAAGTGCTTCGGTATTGGTGATTGCCGCATTAACTATTATCTCATCAATGATTATTGACAAACGAATGAGTTGTATGACAAATTCCCCAAAACTATTTGATTGGGTTTTTCGAAAAAAAAACATCATCAGACGAAATGTGTGAAGGACAATTTAGTTATCCCACCAGCCATTCATAATTGAATGATCTAAAATGACTTTAAAAAAGCAAGAAGCGCATCACGATCGGATTTTTTTAGAGCCTTAATAAAATTAACAGACTCTTGCGCTTCCCCTCCATGCCACATCACAGCTTCCATCAAACTTCGGGCTCGCCCGTCATGCAGATAGTTGTTATGCCCATTAACGAGTTGAGTAAGACCTATACCCCACAAGGGTGGTGTACGCCATTCAGTTCCTGTTGCATTATAAGCAGGACGATAATCTGCCAGTCCTGGACCCATGTCATGCAGCAATAGATCTGTATAAGGATGGATGAGTTGATTCGATGCTTCAGGAAAAGAAACGTCAGTCTTTGTTCGTATAGTTTGAATATGGCATTTACCACAAAAAGCTTGAGAGAAAATTTCCTTTCCCCTTCGAACAACAGGATCTGTAACTTTTCTTCTGGCAGGAACAGCCAATGTTCTGACATAAAATACTACGGAGTTGAAAATGCTGTCAGGAACTTCCGGTTCGTCCTGGATATTATCGTATTGAATTTGTCCATAACTGCTTTCTCTTCTGAAGATATAGCTGGTAACCCCCATATCTTCGTTATAAGCTCCGGCTACCTGTTGATCGAGCGTTGCAGCCTCACTCTTCCATCCGAAACGACCTGGCATCATGCGTTGATTTTTCTGATCCCAAACGCTA
>CAYHFJ010000342.1:0-2804 GCA_964355885.1 uncultured Flavobacteriales bacterium | reverse complement strand
TTTCCGCCATTGTTTGCGACAAAACTTACAATTGGTTTGATCAAAAAACGTATCGATGAATTCAAACAGGACAAGTTGGCAAAATTAAATGTCATCAATCCTGACCAGCCATTAAAACTAGGACAATTCCTTTGTAACTTCTTCCGTGTTGCTCACTCAATTCCCGATTGTGTCGGTGTCGTAATTGATACTCCAGTTGGTAAATTGGTGCACACTGGAGATTTCAAATTTGATGCTACTCCTGCTAGAAATCAGGCTCCTGCGGACATTCACAAGATGGAAGCTCTTGGCAGCCAAAATGTTCTCGCACTTTTCTGCGAATCTACTAACGCTCTCAAGCCGGGACATTCTATGTCCGAGTTGGACGTTGGTATTACTTTAGCAAAAATTATTAAGGAAGCTCCAGCTCGTGTAATTCTAGCTTCTTTTTCCAGTCAGGTCGGACGTCTTCAACAAGTAATCGATGCCGCCGTTGCCTGTAACCGCAAGGTTTACATCAGTGGACGCAGTATGGTTGAAACAATAAATATTTCCGCCACTCTTGGCTATATCAGTTTCCCAAAAGATACAGTTTTCGATATTAAGAAATATAAGAAAGTTCCTGATGAACAGACTTTAATTCTTACTACCGGGTCACAAGGGGAATCAGTTTCCGCACTCTCACGCATTGCTGCCGGTGAACATCCTCATGTGAAAGTTAAAAAAGGAGATATGATTATATTTTCTTCTTCCCCAATTGTCGGTAACGAACGTGCGATTAGCACGGTTATCAATAAACTTTGTTTACTTGGTGCTGAAGTTATTCACAACCAAATGGCTGAAGTACATACCTCAGGTCATGGTAAACAGGAGGAATTAGCGCGCATGATTAATTATGTTAAGCCACAATATTTAGTTCCTATTCACGGTGAGTATTATATGCGCCAAGGATTGGCTCGTGTAGCAAAACAATACTGTGGCATGAAGGATCATCAGATTTTGATGGCTCAGAATGGTAATGTTTTAGTTGCTGAAAGAAACAAACTTCAAATTTCTGAAGAGACTGTTGAATCCAAATATATTTTGATTGATGGTCTTGGTGAAGGACATCTAGATTCAGAGGTTCAAATGGATCGTGAAATTATGTCTCAAAATGGAGCTCTAGTAGTATTGGTTTATGTGAAAGGAAGAGCTCTTGGAAGAACTCCGGACGTAGTCTCCAGAGGTTTCATTTACATGCATGAATCAGATGAGATCACGAGTGAAATTTCTCAGCTTGCCGCTGAGGCTTATCGCCGCATCATGGAAAAAAATCCTGGTGCTAATCGCCAAGATATTAAGAAATACATTCGCCAAACTGTTGATAAATATACTCACACAAAGATTGAACGCAAACCGCTGATCATACCTTTGATAATCGAGACCTAAATTATTCTAAAACTACAGCCTTACAATGAGGTCCTCCCAGGAGGGCCTTTTGTTCAAGTGGAAGTCGTTTAATGTAAGATTGGTCAACCCTTCTTACCTCAAATCCATGACTAAGATAAGCTCGTTCTGCGGCAGCATCTTGAGGAATGCCATATTGTGGCAATAACACTATTCTTCTTTTTTTGTCCGGACTAAACATTAACGAATTAGCGTAATTCAATACAGGATATTGCCCAGTTTCAATCGGCACCACTTGGTATCCCAAACCAGCGAACTGTTCCTGAATTCTCGGTAAGTAACGACAATCGCCACTTTCACTTGAACACCCTGCATTACTAGAACAGAAGGCCAAGGCTTTGCCATCAGGATTTGTAGCTGTCTTTACAAGCATATCCGCATGGAAAAATCCGTAACTTCTCAATCCGGAATGTTTTACGTATCCATTGCGTTTTACTTCTCTTGTTATATAGGGCTCATCAAGAATTATCACTTCCACACCAAAAGAATCTCTGTATAAAGCTTTTACTTTTTCCATTAATTCAAAAAACTGATCTTTATCCATTTCGTTAATATCACGCACGTCTACCACCCTACCAATTTTTTCCATTTGCACCATTTGAATCATTCTCGAGAGATTATCTTTTCCCATAATTAATCCAACTTTTCCATTTGGTAATCGCGTTATAGGCAAATCTCCACCGGCGGCCATTACCGGTAAGTGTTTAAGATTAAATTTCCCAGGGTAAGATTTTGCCAAAAATTCATCACTAAGCAAGCGCATCGCTATACCGGCAGTTTGAATATTATCTTCATCCATGCGCAAATCATTAAGAGAGGCTTGAGACATCATTGCTCTGCTATATTTTTCGTATCCCCTATCTCGGGAATTAGAGGCTATATCTGCTCTATAAAGTTTTGAATCGAATGAGTTTCCGGCCAATAGAAATCTTCCTTGTTTATCTTTGCTTCCAGTTGCATACACGCCATCTTGAGGATAAGTAAATCCATCCTCTGCAGCTGGAATTTCACAAATACCAAATTTTAAATGTGGATGAAGTTTACTTGCGTATTCTAATGCTGCTTCACCGCTTTCCTCGGGCACCATTAATTCTACATTAGTACCTTCAGGGAGTGCAGAGAGTATTAGATCGGCCGAAGCAGACCTTGAATTGTTAAAATCATAACCACCAACTATTGGTAAAGATGAATGTTCCGGGATCATGGAGGTTAAAATTGTTTTACCAGTTCTTTCGTCTTCAGGAATAAGACAGCCATTTGGTAATTTCTCTGGAGTTCTTTGTGTATCAGCTATTGCCTCAGCTTTATCAACTGTTGAGGCAAATTGAGCCCTGTGTTTGAAAAAATTTCTTACACTCAATGCCAAGCCTCCCGCCATA
>CAYHFJ010000341.1:0-2841 GCA_964355885.1 uncultured Flavobacteriales bacterium | reverse complement strand
TCTGCTACAACACACCGGGAACTTATGATGTTACTTTAATAGCCACAAACGGAAACCTGGTTGATACGCTTGTCATTTCAAATTGTGTAACGGTATATCCTTTTCCAGCGGCTCAGGGAATCACACAAAACGGAGATACACTCACTGCCATACAGGGAGCTGTTAGTTACCAGTGGTACCATGACGGTATATTGATACCGGGTGCAACCGACTATTTCTATGTAGCACAATTCGGTGGCAACTTCAATGTCGTATGCACTGATGCAAATGGTTGCGAAGTGGAAGCGGTTATTTTTGATGTGGTTGCCGAAGTACAGTCAGTGGGAAATGGTCAAGCTTCATTGGTTATATTTCCGAATCCGGTGAATAGTAAATTCACAATTCACAAGGCACAATTCACAAGGCAAGCATCTCCGAAAGGAGTCCTTGGGACTGAAGAAATTTCTATTTATAATATGCAGGGAGAACGTATTTCAGTGCTTCGTCTATACCATCCTCTCTCTACACTTCCGGTGGAAATTGATGTCAGTTCATTGGCCGATGGAATGTATTGGATAGAACTGATCTCTGAAGAAAGTATCTTGAGAACAAAATTCATAAAAGAATAAAATCATAACGATGCAAAAAAAACTACGCTTAACACTAATCCTTTTTTCAATTTTAAATCTCCAAACCGGGTTCGCCCAGAAGGAAGCCAACATATGGTATTTCGGAACGATGGCAGGAATGGATTTCAATTCAGGTTCCCCTGTTGCCTTAACCAATGGACAATTATTTACAACAGAAGGCAGTGCATCCATTGCAGATGCAAATGGAAATCTTTTATTTTACACTGAAGGTGTAAATGTTTACAACAGGCTACATGCTTTGATGCCGAATGGCACAGGACTGTTGGGAGGAACTTCTGCTTCCCAGTCAGCGATCATTCTTCCATATCCGGGAGTCAGCTCGAAGTATTTTATTTTTACCGTACCTAATACTGCCGGCGGTGGACTTTGCTATTCAATGGTTGACATGACGCTGGCCGGTGGCAATGGAGATATCACAACCAAGAACTTCAGCCTAGGAGCAACAAATGTGGCAGAGAAACTCACAGCCACCTATCACAGGAACGGACTTGATTTCTGGGTTGCCGTTCACGACAATGGCGGAAATACATTTTATGCTTACCAGGTATCTGCGAGCGGGGTTACAGGCCCTGTAGTTTCTACAATCGGAACAGCGCATAATGGTACGAATCCATGGACAGGATGTATGAAATTTTCACCAAAAGGAGACAAGATGGCCGTGTGTTTATATGGCACACAGCAAGCCGACCTCCTAGACTTTGATAATTCAACAGGCGTATTCAGCAATCCTGCTACCAAAAGCTTCCCCTCAACTTTTTTTTCCTATGGTGTTGAATTTTCTGAATCAGGAAGAACACTGTATATCTGTAACGTTGATTATACACCGGGGCAGATCTACCAGTTCGATATGCTGGTGGGAAACAATGCAGCCATTCTAGCTACCGGTCAGATCATTTATAATAATGCAACGGACATTCTAGGCTCCATGCAGGCAGCTCCTGATGGAAAGGTTTATTTTGTCAGATATGGATTTCCATATGCAGGAGCAATTGAATTTCCAGATGTTGCAGGTGTTGGTTGCACACCAAACGATGTTGCAGTACCACTATTAACCGGTACTGCCGAATTGGGCTTGCCGGATTTCTTTTCCGGAATTTACAGAAATCCTGTTACTTTTTCAGGACAGTGTTTAGGTGATACAACATTTTTCATTCTGGCAGATACGGCAAACATTGCTGCTACAGCATGGAACTTCCGCGATGTAGGTTCGGGCATTTACAATACCTCTACCCTCTTCAATCCCTACCACATCTTTACGAATGCCGGAAACTACCTTGTACAACTCATTACAACGTACCAAAATGCCAGCGTCGATACTACAATTATCCCTGTGCGTATTTATGCAAACGTAAATGTCAATCTGGGGAATGACACAACCATCTGTATCGGAACAAGCATTACACTGAACGGTTTTTCATCTGCTGCAACTGATTACCTGTGGCAGGATAGCTCAACGGCCTCAACTTTTACGGCGAATACTTCCGGGCTTTATTATATAACTGCCAGCAATGACGGATGCAGTGCAACAGATTCATTGAACCTGAATGTGATCTCATGTACAGCACCCGTAGCACAGTTTCAAACTGCAGATGCATCTATCTGTCCGGGAACCTGCACTGATTTTACAAATCTCAGCATCAATGCAAACTCCTACCAGTGGTTTTTTCCGGGCGCAAATCCTTCAGTCAGCACTGATGTAAACCCTACAATAATCTGCTACAATACGCCGGGCTCATATGATGTTACGCTCATTGCCACTGACGGAACAACGATCGATACATTGGTAATTCCAAATTACATTTCCGTATATCCATATCCTGCTCCACAAGGAATTGCCCAAAGCGGAGATACACTGATCGCTAATCAGGGGGCAGTCTCTTATCAGTGGTATTACAATGGAACATTGATTCCGGGAGCCACCAACTATTTTTATGTTGCAAACCAAAGCGGCAACTTCAATGTTGTTGCCACTGATGTAAACAGCTGCGAAGTGGAAGCGGTTATTTTTGATGTGGTCGCCGGGATACAATCATTGGAAAATAATCAAACTTCATTGGTTATTTTTCCGAATCCGGTAAAAAACAAATTCACAATTCACAAGGCACAAGTCACAAGTAAAACGGCATCACAAGGAGTCCTTCGGACTGAAGAAATTTTGATATATAATATGCAGGGAGAATGCATTTCGGTGCTTCGTCTAAACTATCCTGAT
>CAYHFJ010000340.1:0-2852 GCA_964355885.1 uncultured Flavobacteriales bacterium | reverse complement strand
AGATTTACCAGAGGCGTGAAAAAATGGGACTGAAACCAGGAATTAAAATAAAGGACATAGAATACAATCATCTGAAGAGCAAAAAGGCCAACAAAAAAAATGATAGGATGAGTTTTGTACCAGCCAAGTAATGAAGATTTAGGAGTTATTTTGGTCATGATTTATTTTCCTCTTATATTATTCCCCAAAAATAATATTCTAAATCCGGGAAGCAAAACAAAATGAAATTTTTACCCCTCCTGATTTCATTCCTTGTTTTAAAGTCTTTGGGTGCTGTTTCACAGTGCACGGATTCTACGATGGTTATAATCAACAAAACCGACGACGACTATACTCCAGGCAGCACTCTCGAGTATAGTTCCAAATATATAATGAAATTTAATACCCATGAGAAAAAAATACTGAAAACAAGCTTTAGCTGGTTAAATGGAAACTGGAATCCGGTTAACAGAGATTCACTGTTCTATTTAAATGACACTTTGATTGAAAGACAAATAGCCCTTGAATGGAACGGTAATCAATGGAAACCATACTCCATGGAATCATATCAATATCTGAATGATTCACTTCTCTCCAGTCATCTCTCTCTACAGTGGGAAGCAGGCGGCTGGCAGCTTATTGAGAGCCGAACCATTACCTATAATAGCTCATTTCTGGTCACCGACAGTCTTGTCCAGTCATTGAATTCTAGCCGACACTGGACAGATGTTTATGATCTGGCCGGTAACTTATTAGTACGCACTCAAATAAATACAAACAATGGGAGGTATTACCGGGAGCTGGATCCATGACATCTACTACAATGAAATTAATGGTCAAAATATTTTTTGCGATTCAGGATCTACTACTCTCTATGTCGATAGCTGTTCGGGTGCCACTTATACTTGGTCAACAGGTTCGACAAGTCCTTCTATAAATGTTTTCGGCCCCGCCACATATACGGTCAACGTTATATATCCCAATGGTTACAACACATATACTGCACCTATAGTTGCAAGCACACAATCCGATTCCATTTTTGATGTTGCCAGTGATTCTGTCCTATATCAATGCGGTGGTTATTCATTCGAACTCCAAGTTCCTGGGCAATCATATACCTCATACAACTGGAATAGGAATGATACGCTGTTAGAAGGTCTTACTTCTGCAACGCTTAATTCCTATTTTATAAATCCACCCAACTTTCCGGGTAGTTATTATCTGGTAGCTTCGAATTTCTGTGGATCCGATACTTCAGCCAGAACACAAGTGGTACATGCTGAATTACCAAATGATAGCGTGGTTATTAACGCGCCGGTTCCATTATGCAATGGCGACAACGCAACACTTACTGCAATACCAGGCTATACCTACTCTTGGTATCCGACTCATGACAGCACGCAGTCTATCATAATTTACGCCGGAGGGAACTATTATTTACATCTGACAGATACGACCGGTTGTATAAACAATACTTCTGTTAGTGTGCAGTCATACAGTCTTCCTGATACTCCTATGATTTACCAGGACGGACCAAATATTATATTAAACGATAGCATTTATACATATTGGTTCAGAAACGACACTCTGATTCCCGGAAATCAATTGATATACACTCCTATATCAAGCGGATATTACTATGTAAAAAAAATTCTTCCGAATGGATGTTCCTCAATTTCTGATTCGCTACTTTTTATCATGGGAGCATTAACGGCACAGGCAGGTCTGAATAAGAGTTTTTGTGAAGGTGACTCAGTTATCATTGGTGGAAATTATACTGCATGGGGAGGAAAGCCACCCTATCAGGTACAGTGGAGTCCATCGCTTGGACTGTCTTCCGATACTGCACGGAATCCAATTTGTTTTGCCAATACGAATCAGGAATATGTACTTGTAATTACTGATTCACTGGGCAATTCGGCTAGTGATACCATTAGTATAATCGTTCATCCGACACCTCAGGCAACAATAACCCATAATCCCGTTCCGGCTTGCCCCAGTTATAATAATTTTGTCTTACTGGCATTACCGGCAGGACAGTCAAATTACCAATGGACAAAAGATGGCATCCTGTATTCTAATTCAAGTTGGAATGGATTCAGTATTTATAGCGGGGGAGTTTACCAAGTGAAAATTAAAACGGCTTATGGATGCGAGAGTATATCGGATCCCGATACTATTTCATTTTATCCACATCCTAATTTCATACAGCTATCGCCCTCTGGACAACAACCATTGTGTACCGGTGACAGCGTATTACTTCGACTAACTAATGATACTTCTTTGACCTTTACATGGTAATTATGTAATAGAGGAAGAATTTCATGGACCAATGAAGCACATGATGAGTAATGTTGTTCGCGAAATGAGTAAGGACAAAGTTAGAATGCGAAAACAGTACATGGAAGAGTTAAAAAAGGTTGAGGACAAAATTGAAAAGATAGAGGAGAACAGAGTTTTAGGTGAAATCAACAACGAGCTCTATGGAAAATATTCTCAAAAATATTTAAAACAAAAGCAAGAAGTTGAACTTCAAATCAAGGAATACACTCCAGATTTATCGAACCTTGAATTCTGTATCGAACAGGTACTTAAAATATCTTCTAAACTCCCTAGTCTGTGGGCTTTGCAGGAATGTGATGAGCAAAGAAGACTACAGTATCTGGTCTTTCCGGATGGTATAATGTACGATAAGCTTTTGAATAGTTATCGAACCACAAGAATCGATTCAATTTTTAGTCTAATCCCGCAAGGGAAGCGGGTTTTAGAGCAAACAAAAAGCGGAGTTGACAATGAAAAATTGTCAATATCCGCTTTCGTACCCGCAGGGTTCGAATTATCGAACTACTTTAATGAGGATTTGGCGAGAATAC
>CAYHFJ010000339.1:0-2854 GCA_964355885.1 uncultured Flavobacteriales bacterium | reverse complement strand
CTTCTTGCGAACTTGATATCAATGAAAACATACCCCTTACATTTACGCGTACTTCAACTCCCGCTCTGGCGGCATCATATAATTTGGCAATGATTTCAGGATCAACAAGATTGTTGCATTTGATGTATATAGTTGCTTTCAACCCATTTTTGGCAGCTTGAATTTCTTGTCGGATCAACTGAACCATTTTATATCTCATGGTAAATGGCGAAACCATTAAATGATGATATCTTCCGATTTTGTAATTTTTTTGAAAAAACTCAAAGATCTTAACGACCTCTTTTGACAAGGCCGGATTTGCAGTCCAAAGCATCTGATCAGAATAAATTCTTGAGGTGGACTCGTTGAAATTTCCCGTTCCAATACAAGCATAATGCACAATATCCTTATCCTCTTTTCTGGAGATCAGACCTAGTTTGGAGTGAACTTTTAAACCTGGAACACCTAAAATAACTTTTACACCTTCCCTGGTTAAAACATTACCCCACTGTATGTTTTCCTGTTCATTGAACCTTGCTCTGAGCTCAAGAACAACAGTGACTTTCTTGCCGTTTCTCGCCGCGTTGATCAGCGCATGGAAAACGTTTGAGTTTTTTGCCACCCGGTAAGCAGTCATTTTGATTTCTGTGACTTTTGGATCAATTGATGCTTCCCGTAGCAGATCGATAAAATGGTAAAAAGAGTGGTAAGGAAAGTGAAGGAGAATATCTTTTTTTGCAATCGATCCCAGATAGGGCTGTCCCTGAATGATATCCGGATGCTGCAATGGCGTTATCGCCTTGTAATACAGATTTTTATTCCCAATAGATGGGAAGTCCATGAAATCTTTGAAATTATGAATGCGGGAACCTCCAATAATGACGTCGTCCTTGTCAAAATTCAATTTTTTAAGCAAGAGCGAAAGAAAATTTTCCGGAATTTCCTGGTCATGAACAAATCTTACCAATTCGCTATTCCCCCTTTTTTCAAGACTCTTGGATAATGTTTTTACATAGCTTTCGGCCACATCATCATCAAGATCCAGTTCTGCATCGCGGGTGACTTTGACGATATATGAACTGATGGTCTTAAAGCTGAACATGTAAAAAATGTCTTTTAATTCAAAGCGGATGACATCTTCCAGCAAAATGATGTGTCTTTTATGATCGTCGGATGGCAATATCACAAATCTCGGAAGAATATCAGTCGGAACCTCAATGAGCGCATATTCCTCCTTTTTCGATTTGCCCATTACCACCGCCAAATAGATGGCGTCATCGTTTAAAGAAGGAAGCGGTTGGTTCTTCTTGATGATGATTGGCATAATTCTCGGGCGAACCTCTTCTTTAAAGTAGGCTGTCACATATTCTCCTTGTTCAGCAGTAAGATTAGTTTCGTTGATGATGAAGATATCCTCATCTGCCAGATCCTTAAGTAGTTGCTTGTATATTCTTTCGAACCATTTGCTTTGAGCAACAACCGTTTGCTCAATCTGATTCAAAACATCTGCAGGTTGGTCTCCTTCTGTGAGCAGTAGATTTTCAATGCTGGCAAGTCTGCGTAAAATTGCGACCCTGATGCGGAAAAATTCATCCAGATTATTGGAATATATGCCCAGAAATTTGAGTCTTTCAATCAGCGGAACCTCTTTTCTGGAGGCTTCCTGAAGAAGTCGTTCATTAAACGACAGCCAACTCAACTCTTTATTGCGGATCTTATTACTCATTGTATTCTTCAGGTAATCTGGTCTTTTTGAAGTGAATATCTTAACTGGTCGAGCATAATCGGAACGTCATCTGCATCCACTCCCTGACGTAAAAGATGCTCTAAATCCTCATGAAAAGCCTCCATAAATTCATGTTCCGACATTTCTGCATCGTTAATGCTTTGCTTGTAGAAATCAAGTGCGATTTTTCTTTTTCCGAGGCACCATTGGACATGCCCCATATTCATGAGATCAAACTTGTTTGGTGAGTCTTCCACCAGCATCCTGAAATATCGTTCAGATTGCTGTTTTTTACCAGTCAGAAGTGAACACCAGCCAATTGGCCTCCAAATTTTCTTATTACCCGGGGATAAATATTCCACCTTGAAATAAGATTTTAACGCCTCTTCATATTGCTTCAACTCCATTCTACAATGTCCGATAGAAATATGAAGGCTCAGATTGTCAGGCTCTAATGCAACTGCATGAAGATAATATTCAAGGGCTAAATCGGGTTTTTTTAAGTGTTTGTAACAAAGTGCGATTTTCTTGAAATTCCATATTCTGTTTTGACCATACAGATCTGCCTTCAAATAATAGCTTAGAGCGAGCTCAAAGTTGTCCTGTTTTTGATAACAATAGGCCAATTTCTGAATCACTTCCGGCTCTTCGAGATCTCTCAGGAGAATCTCAAATATCTCAGCAGCTTCATGGTAATAGGTCTTTGCAAAGTAAAATTCTGCAATGTTCCTTAGCAGCTGAAGGTCTTCATTTAAAAGCTTCTGAAAGACATTTTTATTGTGAAAATCGAATGTCCAGGAAAATATGTTCTCAAATCCTTCCCTCTGAGGATGAAGTTTGTAAAATCGGTAGAGGTCCCGGATGTACTGACCGGAAATAGCTTCCGCCTTTTTTTCATGAGCAATGATATTGTCTTCATTCTCAGATTCAATAAGTTGATCGAACTCTGCGCTTAAATTGTCAAACATCATTTTTTTGTAATCAGCAGGAATGGTCTGCATGCTAAAACAAAAAGAATATTTGTCAGAGTTACATAATACAGGAGTCTTGAAAATCAGGTCAAAGAGTTTCCTGTTGTCCTGCTGATCATCAGGGGAAGAACTTCTTGTAAGCTGGGGGTGGCTAGTGTAGAAGGGAACAAACCAATTC
>CAYHFJ010000338.1:0-2918 GCA_964355885.1 uncultured Flavobacteriales bacterium | reverse complement strand
TTTTACAAAAGCTGATAACTCATTCTCTAACTGCTCGTGATGATTTGTATTACCAGACATCATACGTGCGCCCATTGGTGAGGCAAATCCATACTTTGCCGCTGCATCCGCATCGGCTTTCCGAACCTCCGGATGATTCGCAAGTCCGAGATAGTTATTCAGACTCCAAACAAGACGTTCTTTGCCTCTGAATACCATCCGCGTTCCAATATCACCCTCAAGTTTTGGAAAAGTAAAATACCCATGCGAATCCTTTGCGTGCTGACCCAGAGGTCCTCTGTTCTTTCTTATTTTTTCGAATAAATCCACTTCGCTGATTAGTTTTAGATGAAGAATTTTCTTTGAAATTATTTACTGAACTACAATGAATCTTTATTTGAATAAAAATGAGATGTGTTTCTGCTCAAATTTTCCTTGAATCACGAATCCGAAGAAACACATTTTTTTAATTGAATTTAGACAAAAGTAAATATTTTGGAATTAAAACAAAGAAATCAGCGAAATTCTGAAGAATTTAATCAACAAATGAACTTCCGGATTATGGCTGTTATATTTAGTAAAAAACAACAAATTTTATACAGAACAAAACTTCAGAAAAATGAAATAAAATACTCATATTCAATATATTATGAAGTTTTTAGAAACTATTAATTCTGCTCCAGACCTCCGAAAGTCTAATTCTCTGTTGTTAATATCAGTCGAAAAAAGAGAAATTCAAGATCAATAATTGAATTATCTACTCGCATGAAGTGTGCCTCGAACTCATTGTCATCATAATACCATTTCCTTTTTTAATGCAACATAAATGGTTGTGTATCTCATGAATTCGTTCGTTCTTGCACAAAAATAAAGAGATGAAATATTACCTCATACTGACTGCTTTAGTGCTAAGTCATTCCGTAAAAGCTCAAAATCTTCAATTGCGTAGCAACTTACAGTACCCATCAGATGCACTTGCTAATATAGGAGGCTATACTGATTCCCTGAATAATGAATATGCTCTGGTTGGAACAGAAAGTGGCCTTGATATAGTAGATGTTACGGATCCTGATAATCCTGCTATACGCTTTTCCGTACCCGGGCCATCAAATACCTGGAGAGAGGTAAAAACCTATAGAAAATTTGCTTATGTAACCACTGAAGGTGGTGGTGGACTGACCGTCATAGACATGAGTCTGTTACCTGCAAATATAACCTATCAACAATATACCGGTGATGGGTTGATCTTTGGACAGCTAAACTCAATACATGCTTTGCATTGTGATACCGCGAAAGGTTTTTTATATCTGTATGGTAGTAATATCGGAGATGGTAATACTTTATTTCTTGATTTATCTGATCCCTATAATCCTGTTTATGCCGGGGAATATAGTTATCCGGGAGGCGGCAACGATGCATATGTTCATGATGGATATGTTGAAAATGATACGATGTATGAAGGGCATATTTATGCCGGTTTCTTTGCCGTTGTTGATGTCACCAATAAATCGAATCCGGTATTACTTGCAACACAGACAACTCCGACTGCATTCACACACAATACCTGGCTCTCCGATGATCATAAAACTTTATTCACTACGGATGAAAACAATTTCTCTTTTCTGGGTGCATTTGACATTTCTGATTTGCAAAATATTCGGGAGATATCAAGATTCCAAACTGCTGTTGGTACAGGTTCTGTAGTTCATAACACCCATATACTAAATGATTATGCTGTGACTTCCTGGTATAAGGAAGGTGTTGTGATCGTAGACGTGAGTCGTCCGGATAATCCGATTGAAGTGGGTAAATATGATACCTATTCTCAAGGAAGTGGAACAGGTCAGGTAGGATGCTGGGGTGTATATCCTTTCCTGCCATCAGGAACAATTGTCGCTTCAGACATGGTGAACGGATTATTTGTACTGACACCTACATATATTCGTGGATGTTACCTGGAAGGCATGGTTCGTGATTCACTTACTTCTGTTATTCTTCCCGGAGCTACAGTACAAATCATCGGCACTTCAATAAATAAAACAACCAACTCCTCCGGAGAATATAAAACCGGTTTACTCACTTCCGGATTGTATGATATACAAGTTTCAAAAGCCGGATATAGCACTAAAACAATAATCGGAGTGTCATTGGCAAATGGTTTATTGACGAATCTTGACGTTGAACTTTCTCCACTACCAACTTTTGCGATTAATGGAACCATACTGGACAGCTTAACCGGTCTACCTGTCGAAGCGGCGTTTGTTCAAATTCAAAATGTCGATTTTGTGTTCAATACAACAACTGATGTGAATGGACAATTTACCTTTGCAGGTATCATCAGCGGTAACTATGAAGTCACCAGCGGAAAATGGGGATATGTCACAAAATGCTTGAGTCAGAATTTCAGCTCCGCAACACCGGTACAACTTGACTTGATTCCCGGGTACTATGACGATTTCACATTTGATTATAATTGGACTGTTACAGGATCTTCTCCAAATGCATGGGAACGAGGAATTCCTATTGGAAGCTTCGACGGAAGTGCGAATATCGTCAACCCGGAAGTAGACGCTTCAGGTGATTGTTCTAACAAATGTTATGTAACCGATAATGGTACTGGATCCTACAGTAACCACGATGTTGACAATGGAAACACAGTACTTTCATCTCCGATTTTTGATGCAAGCATATATGTAAATCCAACGATCGAATATGCCAGATGGTTCGTGAATTCAGGTGGCTCCGGTTCGCCAAATGATTCTTTGAACTTTTACCTTTCAAATGGTACTGACATTATCCTTCTTGAGGCAGTTACTTTAAGTTCAGCTGGAGTTTCTACCTGGCATAACAGCAATTTTCTGATCAGCACTTTCATAACTGCAACCTCAACAATGCAGCTTATTGTTGATATTGCTGATATCAATCCGGGGCATATACTC
>CAYHFJ010000337.1:0-2919 GCA_964355885.1 uncultured Flavobacteriales bacterium | reverse complement strand
CGGAGAGGTATGAAAAAGTTTTGTTCATCGGAGATCGTTATTCATGTGACAGTACGTAACGCACATTTCTATTCTCAACATTAAATGAGGACTTATCTTCCGGTATACCTTCGCAGATCCGCATAGGTGGACATTTTAATATCCATCCCTTTGATAATAAGAACGACAAAATAAGTTCCCTCAGGTAAATCATCTCCATTATTATTCTGACCATACCATTGAGTGTTCTTATAATTCTCCTGACGGAAAACTTCATTTCCCCAACGATTAAATACTGTCAGAATATTTTCCGGGAAACGATCTATTCCGCGAATGAAAAATCCATCATTATAACCATCTCCATTCGGAGAAAATGCTGATGGAAGTTCGAGTTCACATTCTCCAGCTTCATGCAGATGAACAACAACAGTATCACTGCCAAAGCAAGTACCGTCGGTAATTGTCCAGATTAAAATATTATTCCCTTCTTCCACCTGAGTAATTGTTGGCGAAGGAGATGTTTGATCTGAAAAGTTTACAAAGCCTGAACTGATTGTCCATATTCCGGTATAACCCGAACCTAGCGTTGCATTTAAATCATACTGTTCCTCACAACCAGAGATGTTCTGACCTGCATCGGTTACAATTTCCGCAGGTTGATTGACAGTAACGCTTCCTGTATAAGTACAACTCTTGGAATCTGTGACAAGCACATTATAAATTCCCTGTACCAGACCAGAAAGAGAAGATAATGTAGCTCCACCGGGATTCCACAAATAATTATAATTTGGTGAACCTCCGGAAACCACAACAGCAGCAGATCCATCCGCATACCCATAACAAGTAGCATTTGAATTACTAAGGACAGCAGTAAGAGCTGATAATGGCTGGGTGATGTTTGTATTCAGGTTGAGCGTACACGAATTTGAATCTGTGATTATTAATGTAACGGTTCCGGAAACGAGACTATCTACAAATGGACCGGCATCACCATTGGACCAGGTATAAGAATAAGGTGGGGTTCCACCTGTTGGCAGGTTCACTGAAGCTGAACCATTAGCACCGCCATAGCAAGAAACAGTTGACAGCACTGTAAGTGCGGCATTTAGGGGAGCTGGCTGTGTAACGTAGATAGAATCCTGGATCATGCAGGAATTTGAATCGACAATAGTAAAAACAATATAACCCATTCCAAGGCTATCAGCAATTAATCCATTATCACCATTTGACCATGCGATAGCCAGTGGAGCAGTGCCTCCGGACACAACAAGACTTGCACTACCATCATTCAAACCATTACAGGTAACGTTTGAACCGGAAGCGGTTGCCATGATCTGCATATTCTCAGTGATTACTGTGGAAACGATTTCAGTACATCCACTTGAATCAGTTATTGTGACTGAAACTAATCCCGCAGCCAGACTGTCTGCAGTATCAGAAGTATCTCCATTCGTCCACAAATATGAAAATGGAGCAGTACCGGAGCTGACAGACACTGTCGCGGAACCTGTTGACCTTCCAAAACAAAGATTATTTGTTTGAGAAGAAATAGCTGCCACCATTAAAGGTAAAGCTATCACTTCAACACTATCCCTCCTGTCACAACCAACACTATCAGTAATTACAACAAGATGCCAACCGGGAACCAAACCGTTGATCGTGTCTGTTGACAAAGCAGTCGGTGTCCAGAAATAAGTATATGGTGTTAATCCGGAAGTAACCTGAACCCAGGCACTTCCATTATTGAGACCACAAGAAGAAGACGAAGCAGAAATTGAGTTCTGTATTTGAATTGGCTCCGTCAAAGTAAATGATGCTGTATCTACACAGCCGTTAGTATCTGTCACCTGGATCTGATAATTCGACGCGGCTAGGTTCTGAAGATCCTCAATCGTGTCAGAAGTGGACCATAGATAAGTAAATGGACCTACTCCACCACCAACCATAAGATTGATTGAACCGTTATTAAATCCAAAACATTCAATATTGTATCCACTGTACTGAGACAAGATGCCGCTTATGGTGATCGGTTGGGGGGCCGTTAAGATAAATGTAGAATCCAAAATACATCCGTTATCATCCTGCACGCGTAACCCAATGGTATCAGCAGGGAGATTACAAATCATAGCCTGATCAACGGTATCCTGAATATCCCACAAATAGGAAAAAGGAGATGCTCCACCGGAAAGGACCACACTTATGCACCCTGCGGAATCACCAAAACACGGAATATTAAACCCGTTGAAATCAGATAAAGTCGCGGTTAGGGAAAAGGTTGTCGGTTCGATTAAAGTGATACTATCAGATATTACACATCCGTTAGTATCGGTTACGGTCAGATAATGCGTGCCGGCAGTTAAACCAATTGCCGAATCAGCAATATCACCATTCGACCAAGAGTATTGATAGGGAGCTACACCACCCGAAACAACAGACTGAGCATTGCCATCATTATAACCAAGACAACTGACGTTAAAACCTCCACTGAAAATATCAGCTGTAATACTAAGATTTAATGCAGTAGGTTCATCGAGAACAATACTGGTATCCTTCACACATCCATTAGTATCGGTAATTGTAACATCATAGTTCCCGGCTGCAAGAGCAAAAATGCTATCGGTAGTAGCCGTTGTTGACCAACTGTAAGTATATGATCCAGTCCCACCACTTACATGCAATGAAATAAAACCGTTGTTTTCTCCAATACAAGTCACATTGTATCCGAGATAATCAGAAGTAACTACGGGTGTGGACATTGAATCAGGATCCGAGAGTATGAATCCAACGCTATCCTGACAATTATTCAGATCATCAACAATAGCATAAACTGTTCCGGATTTCAGATTTCCAACAGAATCTGTAGAACCTCCGGTTGACCAGACATACGTATAAGGAGCAGTACTTCCTGAAATATTAAGTACAATGTAACCACTTGAATCT
>CAYHFJ010000336.1:0-2940 GCA_964355885.1 uncultured Flavobacteriales bacterium | reverse complement strand
GAACCGTCCGCGAGCAAATTTTCAGAAGAGAGATTTTCAATATTTCGGACGGAAGGGGCTAAGTTGCATAAGAATCGAGCCAACCAAGAATTAACCACAGAAACCACTGATAATCTCACAGAGGCCGCTGATTTTTAATTTGTAAATTGGAGTTTCTTTTGCTCATTCAATTGTAGAATTTCTTATCTGTGTTTTTCTGTGTTAAATCAGTGTTTTCTGTGGTTAGTTCTTGTTTTTTATTGCTGTGGATTAGCTTCAATCCCATTTACAAATCGAATCAATATAATCCTTTGATCCATCGCGCAGCCAGCCATCCAGCTGAGATACGTCTTTGAGTTGCTGGCCCCGCATTCTGGGGACGTTGATGTAAGAGCAAGAAAGATCGGGCAGGGCGGTCATGTCGCCCCACAGTTTTTCAAATTGGGTGACCGGATATATATCCTCCTGGCCTTTGCCCCAACGCTTTTTTACCTCTTTGATAGTGACATAAGTGGGCATCCGGGATGCCATTTTGTAAACTGCAACTTTGACTTTTTCGATATTGGTTAAATCATTACGGTCTAATCCAAACACCTCAAGAAGTTTGTCGATATCGATCCAAAAGGTATTTGAATTGTAATAGCTCAGATTAAATTCAATCTTCTCATCGGGTAGCGCGAGACCTTCCACCAAACGAATCTGACCATTTATTTTTGCCAATCCACCACCGCGGTCGTCCAACTTGCGGGTAATCAATTCGACCGTCATGGCCTTTTGCTGTTGGATATGGTAACCAAGCACAGCAGGATCAGCATTGGCTCCCAAAGTATCAATGTTGTGCAGCAACAGGTATTTTAAATTGGGATTGTCCTCCATCAATTGTCTGAGCGTGCCATTGAGAAACAGATTAGGTATCTCGTACCAATGTCCTACCGGATGAATGCACTGCGAAGATAAGTTGTCCCGGTAGTCTTCGGCCTCACCGGCTGATTTTGCCCAATTGATGAGTGCGGCATGCAAACTTTGCCTTACTTTTTGAGATTGCTCATCCAGCAATTGTTGGGGCATCTCCTCCCACAAGAAGCGAAGATCACGTTCTGTGGGAATCAACCTTAATCCAATTATTTTACCTTGTGATAGATAAATGTTTTTGTTGTTCCTGAGCTCTTCATTCTCATGAAGAAAAGAGGATATGGATGGATGAGTTAAGTAACTCGTCGTAAAAACATGTTGAAGGTTGGCATTTGGGTGGCATCTGTAACGAAGTTTTAGTTTTCTATTTCCAAAATTCTTCAGTCTGCCATTTAGCAGGAAATCCCATCTCTCTTTCTTGCAAAAGAGGGCAGAATTTCAATAAATCGAACAGATTATTTTTGAATTCGTGCCCAGGACTAATGTTGTTCAGAATATAATGAATGCAGCAAATCGAAGCATAAATTTTATTTGTATGTATCTCCTTATTATTGATAAACTGGTGCAATGGTCTGCGGGGCAAAGTTATTTGAGGAAACCGACGATTCCATATTCTGCCATGATGGGCGCATGTATTTCTTATAATACTGAAGCAAAACATCCAATTCATTAAAACATCAGCATCTTTTAGACCGAAATGAAATGCTATCTGATCTTTTGTGCTATCCTTTTTAAGGTTTGAAAATATCTTGGAAAGTAATCCCATGCTTGTTACTTCCAAACTCATCCAACAGGGGGGCTCTTTTGGGTCTGTATAGGTAGCTTTGTAATGTTTAACAAAGGTTTCATTACTTCGGTCAACTTCTTTTTGCAAGGCAGATATTTGCTCGGCAAAGTAGACTGCGTTATTGTATAGGTAAGGGTTCAGGTGCCAATGCGCTCCATAGACAAGTGAATAATTATAAATGATTTGGGTGCGAAGCGCAATTTCAATTTTCTCAATGGCGTTAAATATTAATAGTCGCAATTGTCTATCAAAAACATACAGCTTTATGATGTCTTCAAAACTTACTTTTGCAATGAAAGGATGATTGGCATCATTGTTGTCCTGAAAAGGGTATGTGTAAGCTCTCAGTCGGTAATAGCTGATGTTCGAAAGGTAGTGAGCTGCTTTGGTTTCATCTTGAAAGGTGAGGCCTCTTTTGTTAAGTATGCGAATTTGCTCCTCAATAGAGATTGGTAACTTTTTGTATTTCATGGGCTTATCAAAATTCAGTTACCAGCATAAAAATCGAAAACCCACCAAAGTGTGCATCGTTGAGAGGCATGGCGGGTATTATTGAACGCAAATATAATACACAAAACGATATTTGCAAAAGATTTTGATGAAATTTTGGCAATACACAACAACTATTTCCAATAAGATGCTCTGCAAATCTAAAAATACATATAAACGTTTTTCTTATCTTCTTTATTCTTCGCATCTCATTGTTTTTTGGATTTTTAATTGGTTCTACTTCCGTAGATGTTTACATTCACCCTTTCCGTCCGAGACGATCTGTAACCGTTTTTGCAAATACTACCGCGGACGGTTGGTCTACAAACAGGGCGCCGCTCCGCGGCTCTAATTTGCCCGTTTTCCCATTTCAATTCATCTCTGTTTCTCCGTTTCCTTTCTTCCCCGTTTCAATATTTTGCCGTAATTGATCGGACAGCCACACAGGTCCGCCCCTGCACTTCCCATCTTCTCAGTGCCCATCTTCTCACCCTCCCATCTCCGTTTCCCCGTTTCTCCGTTTCAATATTTCACTGTAACTGATCGGGCGGACGCAGGCCGCCTCCGCACTCTCATGTCTCATGTCTCATCTCTCATGTCTCATGTCTCATCTCTCATGTCTCATCTCTCATCTCTCCGAGACTATTCCCACCTACAAATCGAATCAATATAATCCTTCGATCCATCCCGCAACCAACCATCCAGTTGAGATACGTCTTTGAGTTGCTGGCCCCGCATTCTGGGGACGTTGATGTAGGAACAGGAAAGTTCGG
>CAYHFJ010000335.1:0-2953 GCA_964355885.1 uncultured Flavobacteriales bacterium | reverse complement strand
GGAGCAGTTGGTAGCTCGTTGGGCTCATAACCCAAAGGTCGTAGGTTCGAGTCCTGCCCCCGCTACCTAATTTTAGTGTGAGTTCGGAGTTTGATTGTGGTGGGATATATTTTCACTACCATTTTAACTTTTACTCACATTTTTTCTGAAAGACCTTTTTTGGAGTAAAACAATATTCACTCTCCGTCTTTGTGAGCTTCGTGCTTAAACTTTGTGTCCTCTGTGGTTAAAATTAGTAGCCGACAAGCACATTCTGCTCAATGATTTTAAACACAAAGATTACACAGAGGGAGCAATGTCGAAATCCGAATTGACTCAAACAATCACGAACAGAAAATGAGTTTAAAAATTCAATTTGGACTAAAAACCCTGCTGCCCTTAGCCCTAGCTTTCCATCAAAATTTTCACGATCTTTGCAGACAATTTTAAGCAAAAACGCTTAATTTTAAAGGAATTAGACGTGTCAAGCATCGTAGCAATTGTAGGAAGACCCAATGTGGGAAAATCCACCTTATTTAATCGCCTTACCGAATCCAGGAAGGCGATTGTGGATGAAGTGAGTGGAGTTACCCGTGACCGTCATTATGGTCATGCGGAATGGGGTGGAAAGAAGTTTTCAGTCATCGATACAGGTGGATATGTAAAAGGTTCTGACGATATTTTCGAAGAAGAGATACGTAAGCAGGTACAGATAGCCATTGATGAATCGGATATGGTTTTATTTGTTGTTGATGTGGAACTGGGCATTACGGATCTTGATGATTCTGTCGCGCAAATTTTACGTAAGTCCGGCAAGAAAGTAATCCTTGTAGTCAACAAGGTGGATAATTCACAACGAATTGCCGAGGCTGCGGAATTTTATTCTTTTGGATTGGGTGAACCTTTTTGCATTTCATCCATCAGCGGAAGCGGAACAGGCGAACTTCTTGATGAGGTTGTTGCCTTACTGCCAAAAGAATTCGACGATCAGACAGAGGGACTTCCGCGTTTCGCTATCGTAGGTCAACCAAACGTTGGTAAATCATCTTTACTTAACATGCTTACAGGAATTGAACGAAGTATTGTTACTCCTCTTGCCGGCACCACCCGTGATACGATTCACCAGCGTTATTCAAAATATGGCCATGATTTTTTACTCATTGATACAGCCGGAGTCAGGCGAAAAGCGAGAGTAAAAGAAGATCTTGAATTTTATTCTGTGCTACGTTCAGTAAGAGCAATTGAGGATGCGGATGTTTGTCTGTTTATGATAGATGCAGAGAAAGGAATTACTGCTCAAGACCTTGCCATTTTTCACCTTATCGATAAGAACAGAAAAGGCGTTGTACTGATTGTGAATAAATGGGATCTTGTGGAGAAGGATAGTAAGACTGTCAATACATATACTGACACAATATTAGAAAAACTAAAACCATTTATTGATGTTCCAATAGTCTACACATCAGTACTCACATCTCAACGTGTCCATAAGGCATTGGAGGAGGCTGTTCACGTGTATGAAAACAGAAGAAAAAAAGTTAAGACCTCGGAGCTGAACGCCTATTTGTTACCGATAATCGATAACACCCCGCCCCCATCCATAAAAAGCAAACACATTAAGATTAAATATATCACCCAACTGCCAACAGCAACACCTCAGTTCGCTTTTTTCTGTAATCTTCCTCAGTATATTAATGAATCATACAGACGATTTCTTGAAAATAAGATTCGGGAAAAATTTGATTTCACGGGTGTGCCAATTTCACTCTTCTTCCGGGCCAAAGGAAAGCAAGGTGAATAAAAATTCATTTCCTGTAATCAGAAAGAAACACGGATCTTAAATTTTGAGAAATAATACCTGGAAGAATTTGAACCGGCCTTCAAGAGGCATCACCTTTTTTATTTGAACGAGGATAATATCTTTGCAAAGCAATTTACCGGTCCCATAGTACAACGGATAGTATGCGGGTTTCCGAAACCCTAGATCCAGGTTCGATTCCTGGTGGGACCACTTTAATGAACTGAAAGCCCTTGCAATTGAATAACTTACGAAGGTTTTTACCTTTTGGGTAACACATAGGTAAAACATTTGAAAAGCTCTGTCCGATTGTTATACCTCTGAAACCCGCAACAGTGGCGGCTTTCAGGGGATTGAAAAGAGTGATGTGTTTTTTCATTTTTATTCTTGAATCTTGCTTCAAGTTACATCATTTTGCACTCGTTTACAAAAATATTTCTCATTAATTATTAACAGAAAACCCGCACTGATTGCAGGGTACAGAAGATTTTTTTTGAGTGAAATCCGGTTGCCTGAACTCTGCCGCCGCGTCTTTTTTTTCTTGCTTCCTGAAAAGGATCTGACGTCCTTTTTTTAAAAACCGGAAGAAATGCTTTTACATTCTCCCTTTTACATTCATTTCACAATTGCAGGAGAAAACAGGAATTGGGATTTTTATAAATAGAAAATCTTATTCCTATCTAACTATGTATCCGTTAATCGAAACCACAAAAGCGTATTTGGTTGCAATTCTCATGAAGCAATCAACACTCAATCGTAATGCTCATTCCGCAATTGATGCATTTTTGAACATCCTCGGAAAAAATTCAATTGTTATCACAAAGGCTCTTGAGCCGCTTGATGATATTGTAGTTACTTCCGACCCGAACCCTCTTGATGATATTGTAGTCACCACCGATCCGAATCCTCCGGTTTCATTGGTTGCGGCAATAGAAGAATTGAAGGCAATAGCAGAAGGAGAATGTGGCGAGGAAATCAAAATTGCTGCTCAAGAGCTTGCAGAATCTCTTGAGAGAGTTCTTGAGGCGATTTCGCCTCTCTGCTGAACTTCGCGGTGAGATTGGCGAGCCCTTGCGCAGGAAGAGCCATATGCACCGCTTAGGCATCTTTTTTTCCGAGCGAAAAATAGAAAGCAAAAGGAAACGGAATAAATGAAGGCCTGTGCGCTGGGAAAAA
>CAYHFJ010000334.1:0-2962 GCA_964355885.1 uncultured Flavobacteriales bacterium | reverse complement strand
TAAATTGTAACCGCATTTACAGAGAAACTGACAATGAAGTTTTAACTGAATATTAGTATGTTTATCCCAATTCTCTGAATCTCCAACTACAAAACGATTGTCATGACAACTTTTATGATCCTTTCCACCTTGCTGATCACTCTGGCATTGATATTCTATTCTCTTGGTGTTTTGGCTGATTCCCCATTTGGGCGGCATGTGGATGGGAATGGGGGAATAATTGAGATGCTAAGGCTTCTCCTTAAGGATGGATAGAGGTTTTCCCTTCTCCCCTAAGTAAATGGCCAGCAGGACCAGATCACCGCTTTCTTTGTTAATTCCACGGTGCTGAGTGTGAATTACCTCGGCAAATGAACTGTTTTCCTTAAACTGAACTACTCTGTTTCCTTCAAATTCAACCGTTAGGGTACCTTTCAAAACATAAGCGAATACAGGAATAGTATGTTCATGCCAACCTGTCGTTTTTCCTGAAGGAATGGTAATCTTAAGCATGGTCACTTCCTCATTTAGAACATTTGGATACCTTATTTTCTGTCCGATGGAGGTTGTATCGCTTTTCAGGATCTGCTCGATAACCAGATCATTGTTGTATTGTGCTTTTCCTTGAAAGAAAAGCATGAGAAGAAGCAGTGAAATAAGTATTTTATTTTTCATGATCGGGTCTGTTGGATGTAATTAGTTAAGATTTAATTCTTCAAAGGAAAGATCCATGATCTGATAGTTTCTCCAGTTCTTGTAATCTGCAATAGTTGAGACTATTGGGAGGCTATAAGGATTTTGTTTTTGTGGTTTTTGCTGCCAGGATAAAAGGAGCAATATAAGCAAGGTGGCAGATGTTAGGAGTAGCTTTCTCATGACCGTGAAAATATAAAGTTCCATTGATTTTTTTAAAAGTAGTATTTTTTGTGCTTCTCCTCTAATTATGACTCTAAGGGGCAATGGTACCCGATGTGCAATACATCTATTTTCGCTATTTTCACATGCTGAAATATTGCAAATTCGCAAAATGCACAGAAAACAAAGGTATCTTCAAAGCCTTGGGAGTAAGGGAATTATAACTTTGCAACTCAAAAATTATGAATAAAAATAGTGAAATGATAGCGCAGCCGCAAGGATCAAATGGGACTAAATCCCAACAATTATCCGAACGAATCAAAGAGTTGGAAAAAAATCAGCAAGATTTAATTCGTATCAATGCAGAGCTGAGTGCAGAAAATGAGCAACTCAGAATAATGAACGGCGAGCTGAATGAGGAAAGTGAGAATGCCGGATCAAACATGAATGATGAGATTTTCAGGCAATTTTTGGAGCACAGTCCGATCTATGTATTCTTCAAGGATGATAACACCAGATCTCTGATTTTGAGCCGCAATTTTGAAGGAATGATTGGTAAAAGAATGGATGAATTGATTGGCAAAACGATGGATGAGTTGTTTCCCTCTGAATTAGCCAAAAAGATGGTTGAGGATGATCTGCAAATTCTCAGGAATGGTAAAAAAATTGAGATTGAAGAGGAGTTTAATAATCGTCATTATTCGACCGTTAAATTTCCGATTCAGGTCGGTGGTAAACCTCGTTTCCTGGCAGGATTTACCATTGATACAACCGAGCGAAAATTGGCAAATGAAGCATTAAAGAATAGTGAAGCCCGGCTTTTTGAGTTGAATGCGACCAAGGATAAGTTTTTTTCTATCATTTCTCACGACTTAAGAAGCCCTTTTACCAGTATTTTGGGTTTGAGCTATATCTTAATTGAACAGATTCAGAACAAAGATTATGAAGGACTGGAAAAATATGCAACGATCATGCAGGATGCATCGAAACGAGCCATGGATTTGTTGATGAATCTTTTGGAATGGTCTCGGTCGCAGTCAGGCAGGATTGATTTTTATCCGGAATATTTAAAAATTAACACATTACTTGATGAAGTGGTGGAATTATTTTATAGTTCTTCGATTCAAAAGTCAATCACGACAACAAAAAAATTGCCTAACAACTGCCTCGTTCACGCAGATAAAGCCATGATTGGTTCGGTTTTGCGTAATCTAGTCTCAAATGCCATTAAATTCACCAATCGGGGAGGTAAAATTGTCATTTCAACCGAGCAACACAACAAAGAGCTTGTCGTATCCATTGCTGACAATGGGATCGGAATCTCCGAAGATTTGCTTCCGAAACTGTTTAGAATTGAAGAAAGTATGTCGGCACCTGGTACAAATAATGAACACGGAACGGGTCTTGGTTTAATATTGTGCAAAGATTTTATTGAGAAACATGGAGGTAGAATTTGGGTTGAATCTAAATCGGATGGCACTTCAGATGAGAAGGGTAGTACCTTTAAGTTTACCTTGCCTATGGTTTAGGACTGCCTATCCTCAATAATATTTTAGATGTATTAAACGGGGATTGAACTGAATATTCTATGATTACTTGGAATTCAGGAGTTTTTTAGATATTTTTAAGACGAGTTTTTGTCATCAGATCAATGAAAGTAATTGCTGTAATCTTATCTTTATTCATTTTGGTGCTTACCGCCGTCCCATGTGCCCACGAGCACAAGGGAAACTCGTTGTGTAAGGTTGAACAGTCCAAAGGTTCAACAGATAAGCACGAATCAGAAAGTGAAATTGATCATTGCTCCCCATTTTGTACCTGCAATTGCTGTGGTACTCCTGTCGTAGCACAACTTGCCGTCCTTCAATTCAAGTGTGTAAAATATTCTCATCATACCTATTCGGAATATTGTCCTTCCTTTACGAGCCTGTTTTCTGCCGCTATCTGGCAACCCCCTCAATTAATTTAGTCCTTGAGAAAATATTATTTCCCGCGTGTTCAAACTGTGAAAATGGTCTGAACGCACATCTCATGGTTAAAATTAATTCGTTGATAGCATGATAGAGCGCATTATTCATTTTTCAATCAAGAACAAATTTATTGTCGGGCTATTCGTATTTGCATTAAT
>CAYHFJ010000333.1:0-2970 GCA_964355885.1 uncultured Flavobacteriales bacterium | reverse complement strand
ACAACTGATCTATACACAGACGAGGAAATGTCCATAGAAACCACATTATGACGAAAATGAGAAAGAAAGATTTCCCAATAAACCATAAGGAAGACGGGATAAAATCCATGATGTGATTAAAACCGATCCAGCCACCTACATGAAATGGCATCCATCCGCCAAGAAACAAGGTTGCCCCAAGTGCACAGGCAATGAATATATTTACATACTCAGCTAGAAAGAACAATGCGAATCTCATCCCTGAATATTCTGTATGAAAACCCGCCGTAAGTTCTGATTCAGCCTCCGCCATATCAAAAGGCGCCCTGTTAGTTTCCGCTGTGACGGCTATGATAAATATAACAAAGGCTATCAGTGCAGGTATATGACCTTTAAATATCCACCAGCCATTTTCCTGGGAGGCAATAATTTCCGAGAGTTGCAAACTCCCGGAGAGGATAACGATAGCGATAATTGATAACCCTGCGGACAATTCGTAACTGACAATCTGTGCACCGCTTCGCATGGCTCCAAGAAGCGAGTACTTATTATTGCTGGACCATCCGGCCATTAATATCCCAATGACAGAGATGGATGAAACAGCAGAAATGTATAAAACGCCAATGTTAACATCCCAAATCTGAACATTTTTCGCGAAAGGAATCGGAGCCATTAGAAGCATCGCGCCAATCATAACAATAAATGGTGCCAGATTAAAAAGAAACTTGTCGGCACCATCAGGAGTAAGGCCTTCCTTCAATACTAACTTAAGTGTATCAGCGAGAGTCTGGGCAGTTCCTTTAAAGCCAACACGATTCGGTCCTACCCGAATTTGCATGTATGCGGAAACTTTTCTCTCCATAAAAACCAATACCAATCCCAATACAGCGAACAAACTGATCACAAAAATACCTACCAACAAAAATTGGATTAACAAGGCAGGAAAATGTGGCATGGAAGAATTGAGTCCCTCCTGAATCGCCTGTGTAATACCCTCTATGCTCAACATAATATTAAATCCAAATAATAAATTCTATCTGTCAATATCAGGAATAACCAAATCCAGTGTTCCCATGATTGCAACTAAATCTCCAATCTTTGCACCACGAGCCATGTGATTAAGTGCGGAAAGATTGGAAAAACCCGGTGATCGGAATTTAATTCTGTAAGGAGTCATTCCGCCTTCACTAATGATATACACACCAAACTCACCACGCGCAGTTTCTACCATGGAGTAGTATTCACCTTTAGGAAGCTTTAGTACCGCTTTTGTCTTCGCCTGAAAATCTCCTTCAGGGATGTTATCAATTAACTGATCGATGATGGATAGAGATTGTTTCATTTCTTTCATTCTTACAAGATACCTGGCATAAGAATCGCCGCTTGTTTCAAGGGCTTCGTCAAACTGTACTTTGTCATAACCTGTGTAAGGATTCCATTTACGAACATCACAGCTCACACCTGCGGCACGGGCAACAGGACCACTACATCCAAATGAAATGGCATCTTCTTTGGAGATTGCTCCCACTCCCATTGTCCGCGCCTGAAAAATGACGTTGCCTGTCAATAATTCATCATACTCGTCAAACTTGGAACGGAAGAGCCGGGTAAACTCCTTCACTTTAGTTTGAAAATTGGGGTGTAAATCAAACATCACGCCTCCCGGAACCATGTAGTTCATGGTCAACCGTGCTCCGCAAGTTTCTTCCATGATATCATTAATCATTTCTCTCTCTCGAAAGGCATGAAAGAAAGGTGTAATAGCACCAACATCCATTGCCATGGCGCCCCACCAAAGTTGGTGAGAAGCTAATCGGGTCAATTCGCTAAGAAGTATACGTATAATCTGGGCTCGATCAGGCACTTCAATCTGCAATCCCTTTTCAACTGTCATCGCACAAGCCAGATTATTGATATGCGAAGAAAGGTAATCCATTCTTGAAGTTACATAAATGAATTGACGATAAGTCAGACTCTCACACATCTTCTCGATGGAACGATGAATATAACCAAGATGTGGTTCAACATTTTTTACTGTTTCACCATTCAATGTAATAACAAGATGAAGCACTCCGTGTGTGGACGGATGTTGGGGACCAATATTTATAATCAGATCCCCTTCAGTACTTGTTCCTACCTCTTCAATCATTCATATAAGGTATTAGCTAATAGATTTTAGATATCACAATTTAATCATGTTCACTGCATCTTCGTAATCTTTTCTCAGAGGCCATCCTACCCAATCATCCGTCAGGAAAATTCTTCTCAAATCAGGATGATTTAAAAACCTGACACCAAATAAATCATAAGCCTCCC
The DNA here is from genome assembly GCA_964355885.1 of uncultured Flavobacteriales bacterium. Taxonomy (GTDB): domain Bacteria; phylum Bacteroidota; class Bacteroidia; order AKYH767-A; family 2013-40CM-41-45; genus QQVM01. The sequence continues at coordinate 675 of CAYHFJ010000333.1, read as the reverse complement.
GTTCATGTAACTCTGCTGTTCGCCATATAGCAGAAACACTTTCTATTTCTGGCTTCTCTCTGTCCAGTTTTGACTTAACGACCAGGGTGTGATTGTGATAAAATGAACGCAAATGATAAACCATGGAGAGGTGAGTTTTCCAATCCACACAAGTAACGCAGAACAGATAATCAAAAGCTAATGCTTCTTTGCTGATTAATTCCTTCGCAAAGCTTAGCCATTTACTTGCCTCAACATTTGCAACTAGCCATTCGGCCGGCTCCTCAATGATGAGTGTCGGATTGAGGAGAAGAAGTTGCTCTTTTAATTCAGTTGACGTCATACAATTAATTAAACAACATGTTATATCAGGTATTACGTATCTTTTCCTGGAGTGTGATAAGTGCATGCAGTAATGCCTCCGGTCGTGGCGGACATCCTGCAATGTATACATCCACAGGTATAATGTGATCCGCACCTTTCACAACGGAATAGGTATTGTAAAAAAACGGACCACCCGAAGTGGCACAGGCTCCCATCGCGATAACATATTTCGGATCCGGCATCTGATCATACAGTCGCTTAAGAACCGGCCCCATTTTATTTACAATAGTTCCGGCAATAATAATCACATCTGCTTGTCTCGGAGTAGCACGGGCAACTTCAAAACCAAATCGCGACCAGTCATATTTAGCT
>CAYHFJ010000332.1:0-2971 GCA_964355885.1 uncultured Flavobacteriales bacterium | reverse complement strand
GTAGCTTTCGTTCCAAGGTAGGCCACATATTTCTCCATCATGGGTAATGCCTCTTCAACTATTGACCGGTCACCATACCATTCCCAGAGCATCCATGGAAGTATAACTGCTGCACTACCCCATTCAGGAGAATCGCGAAAACCCCCTACAAACTGAGTGTATTCCGGAGCAATATCAGGCACCAATCCTTCTTCTGTCTGAGCATGGATCATGTCGCGGATGGCTTTTTTATACAAGCCGTAAAGATCATAATTGTAATGCAGAGAGGTTCCCATCAGATAGGTTTGTTCGAGCCAGCCTAACTTTTCGCGGTGCGGACAATCAGTTACCACGCTTTGCAAATTGCTGCGGACAGCCCAATCAATCAGTGTGTAAATTTGATTAAACAGTTGATTAGAGCATTCAAAATTCCCTGTTTTAGGCGAGGAATTACATGTATGCAATAATTCCATTTGGGTTATCTTTGGAAGAATTGACTCATCATCTTCATTCTCAGGAACTCCACCCTCCAACATAACATACCTGAATCCATAATAGCTAAACTTTGGCTGCCAAACTTCCTCATCTGCTCCTTTGAGTGTGTAAGAATAATAATAGGGAGAACCAGATGCCTGTTGGTTAATCTCTTTATCTGCAGTTATTAGCTCACCGGGAAAAAGTTTAATCACAGAACCCTTGGACCCATGAACCTTAAACGACACAATTCCTGAACAATTTTGTCCAAAATCGTACAGATATCTGCCTTCTGCTATTTTTTCAATGCTCTTAACCGAAATGATTTGGTTTACCGTAACCGGATGATCAAGCTCCGAAGAAAGTATTCCCAGTGGGACGGTTACCCCTATTGCCCTTTTCCATCGCGAATCATTAAAATCAGGAAGATTCCAGCCAGGTTGCTCCAAATTAGCATCATAATCTTCTCCCCCATAAATACTTGAGTATTCTATTGGTGAAGGAGAACATTTCCAATCGGTTCCGGATACAATGTCTGAAAATGAACCATCCTTGAAATGAATTCTCAATTTACATATCATTTTTGGGTAGCCATATGCAATAACAAGTTTCCTGTATCGCTCACGGTTTATGTTGTAAAATCCGTTTCCAACGATGACTCCAAGTGCATTCTTGCCTCCTTTAAGATGGTGGGTGACATCATAAGTATTATACAAACATTGCTTATTATAATCTGTCCATCCCGGGGATAGAAAATCTTCTCCAACATCCTCTCCATTTATTGCAGCTTCATAATGTCCGAGGCCACTAATATATAGTGTGGCATTTTGAATTTCTTTCTCAAGTACAAACTCTTTTCTGAACAAGGGGATCACACTTCTTTGGACACCTTTAAGTCCAAGTTTGTCGCCCGAACCATGAATTCCGGGAAAGATTCTCATTGAATCAATTAATTCTTCATATCCAATCCACCGTGCTCCACTCCAGTCACCGGCAGCTAACAAACCCATTTGAAACCATGCCGTTTCGCTCCATTCAGACTCACGGTCAGACTGATCTTTAATCTTTACTTTCCAAAAATATTTTCTCTCCGGTTGCAAAACGGTTCCTTCATAGGCTATTTGAACAGAGGAATCTGTGTTGATTAATTTTGAATCCCAAATTAGGTCAGATTCACCGAAAAGTTTTTCTTCTGAATCCGCTATCAGAATTCGGTACGACTGCTGTTTTGTATTTCGGATCGATGAGTTAATCCACCAACTAAAACGGGGAGTTTGTACATCAATTCCAAGTGGATTCACTTTGGATTCACAGCGAAGATTTGTTACAGTAAGTGTGCTTTGGGCATATACAGTCGTTCCCACGAGTATAAAAAGCAATACCACAAGAGACCTTTTTTTGCTCATTTCTGCATAATATAATTATCTAATATATTCTTTAAATCCCAGATTGTCTGCCATTTTTCATCACGAAAATTATTCATTTTAATCGTGACTTTATTTCATTATTTTTGTTGATGCAGCATAGCTCTAAAATACAAAATATACATTGCAGACCATCAACAAAAACAAATAATAAACAGATGAAACGAGCCATGAGAAAATGCTTCGCACACAGGAGAATGATTATTGGCGAGTTCCATCTGACCGTTAAAAAACAAAATTTTAAACAGATGAAATATCTAATCTTACTCGCCACAGTGTTTTTGTTCGCGTGTTCCTCTCCCGTAAAAAACGATCCTATGCAAAAGACCAACTTGCGACCAACCGAAAGCAGTATCCAGGCTGCCATTGATTCTCTGACAATCAAATTTGGCGAGGCCAATTTAACTTCCATTAAAAAAGGTGTAAAACATGCAGCCTCTCTTTGGACAACCTTTGATGGAAATGACAAGGATTTTATCAGTTTCTGCGCAAACAATTTTATTGGAGATCCTAAAAGTAAAACTTTGCTTTGTGATAAATTATCTGCCTATTTTGAATCACTCGGCGGCCATTTCAATAAAATAACTTTGGACCTTCGGAGAAATGTCGATTTAAACAATGGAGAACTACTTGAAATCGACAAAATCTTTAGTGGCTATTCTGTTGGAGCCCACCTACAAGACGATCTGTATAACAATAAGATAGCCTTTGTTGTAGCACTAAATTTTCCTTATTACAGCCTGGAGGATAAAGAACGTGATGGGAAAAATTGGAGTCGGGCCCAATGGGCGGCTGTTCGGTTGGGCGACCAGTTTGTTTCCCGAATTCCGGCGGAGGTAAATCAAGCAGTTGCGAAGGCAGAAGCAGAAGCTGATCTCTATATTTCTGAGTACAACATCCAGATGGGTTCCTTGCGCACAGAGGAGGGCACTCAGCTCTTTCCTGATAAGATGTCGTTGTTGTCGCACTGGAATCTCAGGGATGAAATCAAAGCTGATTACGCTGACAAAGATAAGGGACTGATCAAACAACAAATGATTTATCAGGTAATGCAACAAATTATCGGACAGCAAATTCCTTCAAAAGTCATCAAC
>CAYHFJ010000331.1:0-2971 GCA_964355885.1 uncultured Flavobacteriales bacterium | reverse complement strand
ATGAAAAGATCATTTGAAGCCGGAGCATCCAGTGTAGTAATAGCATCATTTCGACAACATTCACTGGAACTAAAAAACCAATCACCACAATCTGCAGCCAGTGTTACTGTATCAGAATAAATAAAAGCCTGAACACCTGTTGCAGTACCACCATTACAGGTACTTATAACACCAGGGCAGTTGGTGGTAATCTCCTGACCGGAATTTGGTGTCTGAGGAAGTGAAATCGATATTGATGCAATACCGCAACTCACCGAACCATATTGAATCGTATGCGTTGTTGGTGCATCAATACCCGCGCAATCTCTGTAAAGAGTATACGTCACTACATATTGGTTATTCCCAATATATGCAAAGGTCAGATCAGCTCCGGCAGCATGGCTGGCGAATATGTCCTGAGCACCAAACAAAGTAGTGAACAGAAGCATTAGTGTAATTTTGTTTCGCAGAATATTAGAAACACAGGCTTGGTAAATTGTTTTCATCATGTATGGAATTGGGTTGTTTGTTATCTGATGTATGAAATTGTTTTGTAAAAATAGTTGATGTTAGGAGGATAAATTAATATTCTTTTGTGAACCCTGATTATTAAGTGGTGAGTGATGGGTAATACCTTGCAAAATGCTCTCATCTCTTTACTAATTTAAAAGAAACAAGGACATTTCAGTATACAATAGTATTGAAAGTTACGACAAATTTTTAAGACTTTAACACAAATTTATCAGCTTCCGGCCACTTTTTATCAAGACTCCAGGCCTCTGCCGGCGCGGAAAAGAGCCTCTTTGTTTGTTTCCAGGTCTTTACGAAAAGGTCGGAATGCTTGTATTGGTCAAGGTTTTCAGGACTTTCCCACAAACTGTAAGTGAAATAGATGTGCGGAAACTCACGGGAATGAAGGAGTTCAAGATGCAGGCATCCGGGAAAAGCTCGGATTTTTTCCGCACTTTCATCGAAAAATCCAAGAAATTCTTTCACTTTTGAAGGTTCAAAAGTCATTTTCACCAGCCTGCTTATCATAAAATTGAATTCTAATTGAGTCCATTACTTTAATTCCCAGAAGTCCGGCAGCAGATGCACGGTTAAGTGCAATTTCTAAATAACCGTCTTCATTAAAAAATGCCACAATCTCACCGACTATTGCATCCTCATAGGTTTTACTGATTTTTTTAATATTGTAATCCGCCCTTCTGAAATGAATTAATACATCTCTGCCCTTACGCACTTCTTCGTAGTCCGGTTCATTTACATTGATAATCGCATTACCAAAATCATCAATATACAGGACGACTGCTCTGATTCCTTCCTGGTCTGACATGGGGCGGGCAAGAATACTCTGACTAAATTTATCAATTAATACACCCAGATCTTTAACCTGATGACCATTTAAAATATTTCCGATTACTTCAGTAAGTTGTGTTGACACATCCGCTCTACCCAATCTATAATCCAGTTTCAAACGATAAATTTCAGCAGGTTCATCAGCGAGTATCAATGAAAAAATTCCACTGTCACTTCCAATAAAAACATGTTCCATACATTTAATCGCTAGTATCGGTGATAGTGGATCATTATGTTTCGGTGCGTTGTTACTGCTCAATCCTATAAAATGAATACTTCCTCTTGGAAAATTAGAAAACGCATTACGAACGATAAAAGAAGCCTGCAGAATATCAAACTGCTCTATTTCATGCGATATATCAACGATTTGTATGCCGGGAGACATACTGAGTATTTGCCCCTTAAAGGAGCCAACATAATGATCACGAAGTCCCCAGTCGGTTGTCATTGTCAGAACTGGAATGGGCCTCTTCATAAGTTTTGTTGATAACTTGTCTTTGTTGAAAGGCTAAAAGTAGGGAGTTTTGGTTAGTATTGAAACGAAAATTAACTGAGAGAATTACTTTTCTTAAAGAAAATAATTTCTTACTCAGATTGTCTTATTCCTAAACGAAATAAATTGAGCGAAGTAATTATTCCGATCGACACCTTTAACCCGGTTGAATTTTTTGGAGTTAACGATAGTAATCTCGAAGTGATCCGAAAGAATTTTCCTGAACTAAAACTTGTTGCCAGAGGCAATGAGATCAAAGTCATTGGTGATGAGAAAAACATTCACCTGTTCAGCGAAATGATCAATCGTCTAATTCAGCATTACCAGAAATTCGGGAGTCTGACTCCTGATAACGTTCTGCATTTCCTTGCCGACAAAAATGGACAGGATGGTGCTCCACAGGCTCCAACAGGGGATGTGCTTGTTTTCGGGCAAAATGGTATTATGGTTCGTGCACGAACGGTTAACCAGAAAAAGATGGTTGAGAGTTCTGAAAAGAATGACATACTTTTTGCAATAGGACCTGCCGGTACAGGTAAAACTTATACTGCTGTCGCATTGGCCGTACGGGCACTGAAGAACAGAGAGATAAAGAAGATCATATTAACTCGTCCTGCAGTTGAAGCAGGGGAGAACCTTGGTTTTCTTCCCGGAGATCTCAAAGAAAAAATCGATCCATATCTTCGACCTTTGTATGATGCCTTGTACGATATGATCCAGGGAGAAAAAGTAAAAACTTATATCGAGACTGGTGTTATTGAGGTAGCTCCGCTGGCTTTTATGCGTGGACGAACACTTGACCATGCTTTTGTTATTCTCGATGAAGCTCAGAATGCTACCGAAAGTCAATTGAAGATGTTTCTCACGAGGATGGGTCCCTCAGCAAAATTTATTGTAACCGGAGATGTCACTCAAATTGACCTTCCACGAAATCAACCAAGTGGTCTGGTTCAGGCTATTAAGATCCTTTCAAATGTAAAGGGAATCGACTTCGTCTATCTCGATGCAGGGGATGTTGTTCGTCATCGTCTGGTTAAAGAAATTATTGAAGCATATAACAGATAAGCAATGAATACTTCCGGAATCGGGCTGCAGGCTTTAAATGGAACGGCCTTCAATTTACCGGGTCAGCGGGCTTTT
>CAYHFJ010000330.1:0-2990 GCA_964355885.1 uncultured Flavobacteriales bacterium | reverse complement strand
GTAACGATAAATAAGTTAGGCGTAATCAATACTTATACAAGCAATTCAGACAAATGGTCTGATTCCTACCGTATGTGGGCTTTATCGAATAGGATGGGATTTACGGACATAACTCAATCATCTATCTCATTTAACAATACTGATAGTACATTGACATTAACAAAAACAGGAACAGTTGAATACATCCGTCAAGGTGTTATTTGTACAATACCTTCTACAACAACAAAAAAAATAACTTATGTAGCTGGAAGAAAAGCAACTTATTATTTCTATATTGACGATAACATCGGAACTATTTCAGTCAGTACAAACGCTTGGACATTGAAAGATGATGATACCAAGGTCCCAGTAGCTGTTGTAATATGGGATGGATATAATACATCACCAATAGGCAAATCATTATTATGTGATGAAAGGCATACCTGTAGAATTGACAGGAAAATGCACTACTATCTTCACTCTACTATAGGTGTGAGGTATCAGTCAGGAGGATTAATATCAGGGACTACCATATTGCCCGGAACGGCATCATCGGCAAGCAATCAATTTAAAATTGCTGCTGCTGAAATTGATGATGAGGATTTAGATATATTATTATCAGTTAAAGGAATACCAGTTACAGCAACGCATCCTTGGACTAAATTATATAGAACATCAACAACGACATGGCAATGGGATACACTTGCTGTGCCTTATCCTTATTCAGCTACTTACATACAGTGGGATAATGCAGGAACACTACAGACAGGTATAAATAATAGGTATTACAACTCCTATATATTGTTTACTAATGCCAAAGACTCATCGAGATTTATGATTATTCCCGGCAGGGGTGAATTTATCTCTGCTGCATTGGCACAAGCTGAAGATCCAAAATCATTCGACTTTTCTGGAATAGGAATACCTGAAGCGGTAATTATGTATAGGCTTACATGGTTTACAGGAAGTTCATTTACTGGGGCTTTAGGTAGGGTGAAATTAAACAATACACCTCAGTTAATATCTCAATCTGTATCATCGGTATCAACATCCGTTGCAGCAATTTATAATCAAGAGGATTATCAAGGACTTGCATGGAATGAGAATACCGACGCATATACAAGACTTGGAACATTAGCTGGTAAAACTCTTAACGCAACTCCGGGGGATCAGTTAATGCCTGTACAATCGCTAATGAGAGGTGTTGTGATGAATGATGATGGAACGATTAATTATCGGTTATTATCTGTTGATTGGGCTTATAAAGAGGATTTTACAGCATCTAATCTTACTGGAACAGACGGACAAGTTATGGTTCAAATCCCAAAGTTCTATTACAAATACGAAAACGCTTCCCCTTGGCATATTTTCAAGATCAGCAAGTATCCATTGACCGGGTTCACTGTGCATCCCGCATTCGTGGTAAGTGGAGTTGAAAACGATTACACTTACATCGGAGCTTACGAAGCCTCATTGTATAACGTAACTTCTTCGATCTATGCCAATGGGGTATATCAGCCCGCCCATTCAGTAGGTTTTACCGCATCGACAAAAACAATTGCAAAGCTGGCAGGATCTGTATCTGCCATCAACATGACAGGCGCCAACGGCGGAACCGGGTACGCTGTTGGCAATGTACTTACTCTAACCGGCGGCACACTTGCTGCAACTGCAACTGTCTCTACGGTATCGTCAGGGGTGGTCACAGCGGTCACGTTAACCACTAAGGGCTATGGATGCTCAACCGGAGTTAAAGCAACCACTGGAGGCGCTGGAACCGGCTGCACAATTAACATCGCAACACTCGAAGATCAGAGCAATCCTTACACAGAACTCGAAATTGGCGATAAATTGACAATTTCAGGAACTGTAAATAATAACGGCACTTTTACGGTGGCCACCAAAAGCGATCAGTCTTTCACTGTATCAGAAACAGTAACGGATGAAACTTATGCATTGAATTGCATTATTCAAACAAAGGTGGTTACAACAGCCACAACGGGTGATAAGCTTTGCTCTGTCTCAGGGAAAACACCGGTTGTCTATCAAACCCGTGCAAGTTTCCGTAACATGTCTGCCAATCGTGGTGCCAACTGGCACCAGTTAGGATACGACCAGGTGCATGCTGTAGAACTGCTTGGAATGATTGAATTCGGATCATTTTACTGGCAGAACATCGCTGATATAGGTCCGGGCATAACCAACGTGGGTAATTGGCCTGCTTACAATAATTACAATCCATTTATAAAAACCGGAAATGGCAATGTGATAGGCAATTTTTCAGGTGACAACGCAGGAGCTGCTACCTGTGCGGGTGATAAAGCTAAGTACAGCAAGTACCGGGGAATTGAAAACTTTTACGGACATCTGTTCAAATTCGTGGATGGAATAAATATCAACAATAACCGGGCATATATATCCACCAATTACACCGGATGGGCGGATGATACCAGCACTGGATATACGGATGTTGGTGTGGATATGTCCAACGCAAATGGATGGCAGGAACACCTTATAAATTCATCCAGAGTGATGCTACCGTCAACTGTTGGAGGAACCGGATCTGGATCAGCACGCATTACCGACTATTATTATCAATCAACAGGGTGGCGCGTGGGTCTGTTCGGCGGGAGTGCGCTTTATGGCGCGAATGCCGGGGGCTTCTGCTGGAGTCTGAGTAATGGCTCCGGGAATGTCAACCAGACCTATAGTGCCCGTCTTTCCTTCAAATAGAAATGGCGCGTAGCGCTCCTTATGCGAAGCGCTTTCTTTTTTTTTGAATTGATCTTTGAAAATACAATAAACATGATAGTAAAAACAGAAAACAAACAGCAATTAGTCCAGGTACATGGCAATGGTTATATGGTACACTTCAACGAGAAAGAGGTTGATGGTGGATTTGAATACGACCAGTGTGAGCTGTCTAATTCGCCCGACAGAAGGGAGATCATTGAATCAATGATAGCGTCACGGTACTCGTTAGGAGCTGAATTTGCAGCGATCAATAACAA
>CAYHFJ010000329.1:0-3003 GCA_964355885.1 uncultured Flavobacteriales bacterium | reverse complement strand
ATATCTTTCTGAATGGCAGCAGCTGTTATGACTGCGGTCATTCCACCGGCCGATGCTCCTGTGAGAACTTCAATGAGAACATTATGCTTTGGTGTGCCGGGCAACCCCAGGTCTTTCGCTTTTTGCCAGTTTTCCAGCGCTTCAAGCAGGTAATCCATCACGCCGGCAGTGTAGGCACCGGCAGATACGGCACCCGCCATTGAAATCCCAATTCGAAAAGTTGGTTGATTTTCCATTTAATTCTTTTTTTGTAATTAATACAAAAAATAAGAATAAGGTTACCCACCTTTCAGTAATAACTTTTCCAAAGTTGATAGATTTGGGAATTTAATATGCAAAAGCTTCAACTTTGGGAAAGTTTTAGAAATAATTAAGTATGGTTTGGTTATAACAGTTTTTCGATGAGCGGATTCGTGCTGTCCAGATTATTGAACAGCTGTATTTTTATTTTTTTGCCTTTAATAAATGACTGGAAAGCAATATTCCCCTGTAATCTTTTTACATCTTCCTGCATCACATTTATACAGTCATTTAATTGGGTAGTATTTGGATTTTCCGATTTTAGCCAGAAAAGATTATTCCTGATTACCAGCAAACCATCCTCTTTACAAAGCAGTGTCAGATTCTCAAATGTCCATATTTTTTCTTTGATAAGCTTTTGGACTCCTTCACCAATTGCATCATCTTCCAGAAGGTATTTTTGATAAATTGCCTCTCGGCTTTTATAATTATTGTTCCCAATGAGCAAGCCAACACCGGCAAAAATCGAGAGTTTCAGGAGTAAAACCAAAGGATTAATCTCCGAAAGTTTAAAATTTTCGGTAGTGAGAATGATAATTAATCCGAGTATCATCCAGTAAGTCGACCCATGCAGAAACCGGTATTTCCACTTATTTTTTCTTTGGATTGTCCATTTGTTGAAGAACTGTGATTGTTTGAGGGTAAGTTCCTGCATTATTTTAGATTGAAAATTTAACTAATAGGGAGAGCCTAAAAACCTAAAGATTTGAAATTCCTTTCTCTTCTGCAATAGCGTTGATCGTATTTTTGGTTTCGATCAGAACTTAGCCCAATCCGCCCACAATGCCATTGAGTCCATTTAAGCCCAAATATACCATCATGGGAAGAAAGGAGCCCGACATTTCTTTGTCCTCCAGAATACTTGAAATATAATAAATGATAGGAAAGGCAATAGAAATCAAACCCATTATCAAAGTGAAATTTGATCTCTTTCTTTTGGGAAGCAGGTCGATTTTGAGTTCCATCGGAATTCAAAGGTAGGTCAATTATTTAATATCAGAACAATTTGATGAAAAGAAGATAGATTATTGGTCGCCCCCCTCGTTTCCCTGTTTAACTCTTCAACCAGTCTGCCAGTCCCCTAATCTTCATCAGTTTGGCTTATCTACTAATTTGGTTTTGATGAATCGTTTTTTGTTAAGTATCCAAGAATTAGCTCTTTCTCCTGATCTGTTAGCTTAGCCTTTGCTGCCATTCTTTCGGTTTGGATTCGCCACTGGGACGTGCCGTACTTTTCAGGAATATACAGGGTATGGCAACCTCCGCATTTTTTGATATAGATTGCCCTTCCCTTTTGCAAAGCATTTAGGACTTCTTTCTTGTAAAGAGAACTTTCTTTCGGCACATAAAGGGAAGAGCTGCAGGCAAAAACAAATCCTGCCAACAGCATCACTAACCCAATTTGTTTTTTTCTCTTAGAAAGCATAGGAGAAGAGTAATCTGAATTGAATTTTTTCAAATTCATCCAGGTTTAATTTACTGCCAGTGGCTCCTTTGAATGATTTAACCTGAGGCATGACAGTGAAATTCATCCAGAAGTTATCTCGAACATAGGAGAAACCCATACCGGAATAGAGGGCACTGTGTTCCAGCTCCTTCTCTACAAAAACATTTTTAAAATCATTTTCCTGGGTAAAATGAAATCTGTGTCCGAGAGCATATCCAAAGGAAAGATTATAATAAACATGGCTTTCCTTCTCCCATTTTAGTTGATTGTTAACATAGTTGGGGGCAAACTCTCCTTCATAGGTTGCATTTGCGGCAATGGTCAAATTGTTGATTTTCTTGTCGATGATGATTTTTCCTTCGAGCTCATATTCATTGCTGCTGATCCCATATTCCCCGTACAGGGCAAGGCCGACCGGATTGGCAACGGGATCCATCAATTTGAGTTTCCATTCGTTCGAAAATCCGATTTCGTGTTTGGTGTCTGTAGACTTCTGTCCCCCATTCAGGTTGGTTTGTGTAATGGTGGTCAGGTTCAGGTAAAAGGAGGTCTGCAGGTTGCCACTAATGCCAATCTCGAACTCGGTACGGTTATCAAGCCGCGAAAAGAAATTCTGTTTCCCCTGGCGAAGGGTGTTCCAGACCTCCAGTTCGCGCTGACCTTTATTCAGCACATTGCTCTGGTAGGTGTAAGTGAAAATTCTATCCTGCGCGTTGGAAACAATTGAAAATCCCAGAATAAGTATGAGTGTAAGTCGATATGATATTGCTCTTTTTGTGTACATAATAATTGGCTTTTTAATTGTACACAAAGTAACCGACTGTGAAATTTTGCCACAATCCTTATAAGTAGGTATTTTTTAGGTCTGGTCTACCAGGTTGTTGATGACTGCATAAAGAGTGAGCCCGGAAATGGATTTAACCCCCAGTTTCGAAGTGATATGTTTGCGGTGGGTGATCACAGTATGAATGCTTATAAACAGCTTTTCTGAAATTTGTTTGTTGCTTTGGCCGAGGGCAACCAGTTTCAACACATCGGTTTCCCGCGAGGAAAGCTGATTGGTTGTTCGTGTCCGGTTCCAAAGGTTGGAAAATTTGTTCAATTTACTGAAAAGAAGACTCTGGTTATCGGTGGGGAGTAAAATCTCGTCAAAAAGGGAAGTATCAAGAGATTGTTGGGCGTTAAAATCTATACCAATGATGGAAATGCCTCTTTTTCTTAGAAATTTTTGGTTTTTTCGTATAAACTCTACGTGT
>CAYHFJ010000328.1:0-3028 GCA_964355885.1 uncultured Flavobacteriales bacterium | reverse complement strand
TAATACCACCTCCAGTATGATATCCTACATTAAAATTGTAAACAAAAGCCAATCGAACTGCATATAGTCCATCGATCCCCGAAGTCTGATAAATAGTAGTGCCAAATTGTGAATGAGTGGTACTCCAATTATCAGGACTAAATTGACCTAAGGAATCGTATGACCATTGCTCAAAGCTTGAATTCACAATTTGGCCTTTGCAAATAGAATTAATTATAATAATAAAAAAGAAAACGAAAACAGTAAATTTATTCATTGCTACCCATTTTAGCCACCACTATTAAACACTTTAATTCGAACTTCAAATAGAACATTTTCGATTACATAAATAATTCTAGGTATAATTGCCTTTTCATTTTTAAGTTTTTATTTAAGTGTTCAAGAGTACATATAATTATTGGTTCCTTGCAAATATTTTTAATCTTTTAACATAAACTTGAAATTTTGTATGACGAAAATCGGTAATTCAAAGTTAATTACCCAAAAACAGAAAATTTAAAAGATCGAAAACCAAATCCTAAAAATGGATACTGAAATCACTTATTTTCAATATTCAAAATTTATTTTCATCTTCCGTACAAATACGGATGTTTTTCCAAAAAGGATTATTTATATTGCGAAAATTTCTCAAACAGGAAATTCTTAGTGGCCACGAATTCACCTTTAAACAAGGAGTCGTTCACTCAATATTTTCTTATTCCAGTAATTGTTTTTCGTATAACTCATAGTATAAACCCTTTTTATTCATAAGGGTTTGATGGTTACCCTGCTCCAGAATGTTTCCGTGATCCAGTACAATAATCTGATTTGCATTTTTAACTGTGGACACCCGATGGCTGATAATGATGGATGTGCAGTTTTGCATTACCACTTTCAGATTCTGCAAAATTCTTTCTTCTGTTCCGGTATCAACGGCACTCAGGCAATCATCAAATAAAAACAGTGCCGGGTTTTTTATAATAGCCCTTGCAATTGATACCCTTTGTTTTTGTCCCCCGGAAAGTGTGATTCCCCGCTCTCCCAAACGAGTTTGAAAGCCCTTGGGGAAGTCCATTATATTCTCATAGATCACAGCTTTTCGGGCTGCGGTCTCTATTTTTTCTTTTCTTTCTTTTTCAGACAGGGCATCACTTATACCAAAAGCAATATTGTTTTCAATACTGTCACTAAAAAGAAATATGTCCTGAGGAACGAAGCCAATCTGCTTCCGGAGAGAGGAGATGTTCCAGTCCTGAATGGGGATGCCATCGATAAGTATTTCTCCTTTTGTCACATCAATCATTCGTAATAAGAGGTTCGCAATAGTTGATTTTCCGGATCCGGTTCTGCCAAGGATGGCGAGAGACTGACCCGGATCAACTGAGAAAGAAATTTTATCTAAAGCCTTGATTCCGGAATCCTCATAAATAAAACTAACATTTTTAAATTCAATCTTTCCTCTAAGTGTTGTTCCAGGTGCAAGTCCTGAAACAATCTCAGGCTTCAGGTGAAGAAATTCGTTAATCCTTTCCTGAGAAGCCGCTGCCCTTTGGATAATTGAGGTAACCCATCCCAGGGAAGCTACAGGCCATGTGAGCATATTGACATAGATGATGAACTCCGCAATATTTCCCGGAGTGGCTCTCCCCGCAATAACCTCTTGTCCACCGACATAAATTGTTAAAAGTGTGCTGAGCCCAACCAACAAGAGCATGAGCGGGAAGAACATTGAATTCACTTTTGCCAACTGCATATTTTTCTCCTTGTAATTTTCGCTCTCTTTTTCGAATCTGTCAGAAGTTGATCGTTCTTTCACAAAAGATTTCAGTATCCGGATTCCGCTGAATGCTTCCTGAACGAAAGTACTGAGATGACTTTGTTGTTCCTGAATTTGCTCACTTCTTTTATTCATAATATTGCTCACCAGGTAAATCGACACAGAAAGAAATGGGAGAGGTGCCAGAACCCAAAGAGTAAGTTTTGCATTTACCTGGAGCATGGTAACCATGATCAAAATAAACAGGATAATTAAATTGATACTATACATCACGGCAGGTCCAATGTACATACGAACTCTTCCTACATCTTCACTTATACGATTCATCAGATCACCTGTATTGTTTCTTCTGTAGAATGACATGGATAACATCTGGTATTGATGAAAAATTTCATTCTTCAGATCAAACTCAATCCTTCGGGACATGACGATAAGTGTCTGTCTCATCAGAAACATCAATACACCCCGTATTAATGCGACCACAATGATGGTCAGAAAAAAAATAAAAACCTGATCCGTGATAGTTTCGATTAATTTACTTCTTTCTCCAGCATCGGAGCTGTATTCTGTTTGTTTCATTGCCAGTACGACCTTATCCAGGGACTTTCTCACTACCTGCACGGGGTAAATTGCACCGAAATTCTGAGCAATCACAAAAATCGTCCCGAGGAGGAGCAGCCATTTATACTTTAAAAAATACTTATTTAGGTGCTTTAATGATTTCATAATCAGGTGAAAAGAGGCTTCTTTGCTGCCTCAGAAAATAGCTTTATCTTTGGCGTTCTGCCGTTATTAAGACGGTAAATTTAAACAAAGCACAATAATATGATAGAAGTGAAAGATGTGAAAAAGAAGAAAACCAATGATAATTCTGTTTTTGGTAATTCTTCTTTCTCGGAGCATGAGCAAATAATGTTTTGTTACGATAAAGCTACTGGATTAAAGGTAATAATTGCTATTCATGATACAACTCTTGGTCCTGCTCTTGGTGGTACCAGAATGTGGCCTTACCAAAGCGAGGCGGAAGCATTAACTGATGTGTTGCGCCTCTCGCGGGGGATGACATACAAGGCTGCCATCAGTGGACTGGGTCTTGGTGGCGGGAAAGCGGTGATCATTGGAGATTCGAAAACAGAAAAGACACCGGAAATGTTTCGTCGTTATGGACAATTTATCGAAACGCTGAATGGAAAATATATTACAGCAGAAGATGTTGGCACTTCTACATCTGATATGGTCGCTGTTCGTGATTCTACTAAATATGTAACCGGT
>CAYHFJ010000327.1:0-3033 GCA_964355885.1 uncultured Flavobacteriales bacterium | reverse complement strand
CACTTTTCATTATGGGAATTCCAGCTTTATTGGGAATGGAGGTTCAGCTTCACAAATGACATTTTTTATTTACGAACCGGAAAAGAAATTTGCCCTTATCATCATAAGTAATCGCCAAATGGACATGCTTGTCAAATCTTTTAAGAAAATCTTTGAGGTGGTTTTGGGCGAAACAGAGAGCCCAACGGCTAAGATTGAAATGGATGAGGCAGAATGCAAGGAGGTTATCGGATCATACCGTTTACATTCTTTGGCTAATTCGAATGAAGCCAAAACGGATATTATCGAAAAGAGCGGCCATTTGTTTATCAAGTTACCTGGCAGAGATGAAATGGAGTTGGTAAGAACAGGAGTTCTTGAATACAATTTTACCAATCCAGCCAGCAGATTTCCCGGTGAAATCCTTTTTGAGAAAAACAAATCGGGGGGAGTAAGTTATATGAGATATGTCTGGAGATCATGGCAAAAAATCGAATAAACCCATCCGCCAGATCAATCCATACCGAATAGTGACAAATTTCTCAACCCTATTCCGATCAAACGGATCATCCAAAAAGACGATTTGGTGGTCTCAATTTTCTGGGTTACCTTTTAGGGATGAATCGTTTAACCAAAAATAACCTAAAATTCCGGGAACATGAAAACAAGATTATTAATTGTTTTGGCGCTTGCCTTTTGTGCAGGCACCTCGTGTGAGAAAAAAATAGACATTGCCAAAGAAGAGGCAGCTATCAAGGCCTTGTTTGAAAAAAGCAAAACAGATTATTTCAACGGAGATTATGCGGCAGTGAGTGATACCTGGGTGAAAGATTCCAAATCCGTAAAAATGTGGATTTCTGACAAAGGGGTAGAGAATATCGTGGGTTGGGAAAATATCGCCGCAAGTGAAAAGAAAGAGGTCCAGGACAGAACCTGGAATCCGAAAGAAATGACTTTTTCGGTTTCATTTTACCATTTTGACATCAAAAAAGATTGGGCCTGGGTATTAAGCAACACAAAATGGGAAGGCAACATTAATGGAGAAAAGTTTGTTGGAAAACAAAACAGAATATCCATTCTGAAAAAGATTGATGGCCAATGGAAGTTCTCCCTATTTACCTTTTATAAAATGCCAGAATAATTAGTCTGGCAGATTATCCAACCGTTTCTGACATTACCTCTTACCCATCAACGGCTGGACACATTTTTGCAACCCAATCTCGATCACCCGGATCATCCATAAAGACGATTTGGTGGTCTCCATTTTCTTCTTTACCTTTTAAGGATGAATGGATTAACCCATACTTACCTAAAACAGATAACTTATGACAACATCAATTTCTGCCCTGCTAATGGCTTGTTGGTTCTTGATCACCGGCTGTTCGGGTAACCAGCCCAAACCGGGTAATAAGCAGGATAAAACCGGAAGAAATCCGGGAACCGTTATGAGCGATGGCGTTCAGATCGACTTTTTCATCGAAGGCAAAGGGTTCCCGATACTTGTGGTTACTGAGGCTGAACTTGTCTCGCATGCAATGTCTTCCTCCCTTAAGGATCGGTTTAAATTCATTTTCATAAATGGCCGAATGAACATGCCTGATCCCGGTGACGTTGCTCAAATAACTTTCGATTTGCTGACCAAAGATGTTGAGGCGGTGAGAAAATCGCTCAATCTGGAAAAAGTTGGGGTATTCGGACATTCCATATCCGGATTGATCGCCCTGGAATATGCACGCAGATATCCTCAACATACGGCCTTTGTTGTTATGAACGGAACTCCGCCTTATGACAACCCTTTGCTTTACAGGCAGGTTGATAAACATTGGGCTGAAACAGCATCAGCAGAAAGGAAGAGAGCCTTTACCGAAAGGTGGAAGGATGTATCGAGGGACTCATTGAAGAATCTTGGGACCAGCGAGGCAGGAAAACGGTTGTACATACTCGACGGGCCTCAGTGTTGGTATGATTATCGCTTCGATGCCACCCCATTACTGGCTGCAAGTTACTGGAACATGGCCGTTTGGAATCAAATCTTTCAGGTGCTGATGGCCAATTATGACCTCGATCAGGGTAGACCCGTTAGGAGCCCTGTTTTTTTGTCGCTTGGAAAACATGACTATTACATTCCCTTGGGGATTTGGGACGATTTCAAAATCAAGATACCGAATCTTACCATCAAACTGTTTGAAAAAAGCGGACACTACCCCTATTTTGAAGAAGAAGAATTGTTCAGAAAGGAAATCTCGGAATGGGTTGAAAATCTCAAGATTATCCAACAGAAAAAGTAAAGATGCTGAAATCCTGCGAGCCCTCGAAAACGATTTGGGAGCAGCTACCGTAGCAGGAAATATTGATAAAATCATGACCTTTTTCGCATCTGATTGTGTAGATATGGGATCAGATGGGCCAATTCTTGTGGATATTGAGGAATCCCGCAAAGCCAAAGAAGAATGGCTTGCCAGTATTGACAGGAAATCATACCGATGGATAGTTGATGATGTTCAGGTTGCCTCGTCCGGTGAACTTGCTCTCACAAGGGGAACCTGCCAGTTTAATCAACAGACCCAGGAAGGGATTAAGGAATTTTCATTGAAATGGTTTTCCATCTACCATAAAATAAATGGAACATGGAAGGCCATTGCGGACATCAGCAATGAAAATACCGATGAGCCTCGATTGGCTTCTTCAGCCATTCCATCACAAGTTTCTGTTCAGAGTCGAAGAGTAGTTTACACCAAATCAAAACCCGGCAAGGTAATATCTGAAGACACCATACCGGTTGGCGATCAATCCGGTCATAAGCTGATCCAGGTTTATCGGATTGATGAGGGAAAAACGTCAGACCCGGAATTTGATATTGTCGATGAACGGGTTTACGAGCAAGGGGATGTCCGGCCCGGCAATGAGCATTATTCAGGATACTCAACCTATTTCCTGCGCAATGGTGACCACGTATTCATAAGCTATGCGGGCACAATGAACCCAAATAAGCCGATTCCGGGTGAAAAGCAGGTCATCGGATCAGGAACAATCGAAATCATCGGGGGTACCGGC
>CAYHFJ010000326.1:0-3057 GCA_964355885.1 uncultured Flavobacteriales bacterium | reverse complement strand
ATCCCTGAAAAGAGGTACTGACATTGATTCCTTTGCGATTTTTACTGAGGGAAAATAATAAGTTCAGGACTCCGCCAATAAGAATCATCGCGCCTACAGTCATAATAACAGATTTAAGCGTCAAGCCTGGAACAGCTATCAAAACTATCCCAATGGCAAAAGTAAGAATGCCTCGTATGAACACATTTTGAGAAGAGGGCAAGAAAAATAATTTCATGATCTAATTTTTAATTGATTCCAAAAAATGGTCAAAACAATATTAGCATTTATTTGGGAAGAAATGGTTAAAATACCACAACTTTGAGAAGTGTATATTTGCTAACTTTCCGCCAACAAATCGACAGTCAATGAGAATAATAACGAAATTTTGTCAATTGATGGCAGTAAGTGCCATCTTGTTGTTGCTTTCCTCCAAAAATGAGTTATTCGGACAGGAAAAGCTACGATACACAAAATATGTCAATCCATTTATAGGAACGGATTTTTTTGGGCATACATACCCTGGAGCATCACTGCCATTTGCTATGGTGCATGTTAGTCCGGATTGCAATACAACCGGGTGGACGTACAGTGCCGGTTATACCTATTCCGACCAGTCGATCATTGGATTTAGCCATACTCATTTCAGTGGAACGGGGATGGTTAGTGGAGGAGATATCCTTCTTCAACCGATGGTTTCCAATAGGCTAAAAATTGTTCCTGGCACCATTGAAAAGCCAGATGAAGGATACCGTTCAAGATTTGATCATAAAGAGGAGGTTGCCTCACCCGGTTATTATTCTGTTTATCTGAAGGATAATCAGGTGAAAGTTGAATTGACATCAACCAAAAGGGTGGCCATGCACCGTTATACTTTTCCGGCCACTGTTAATGCCCGGGTGATACTCGATATTGGCCATCAGATTGGATCAACTCCATCGACAGGTCAAACCAGGGTAGATATTGTCAATGACCATCAAATAGAAGGCTGCAAAAGTACTGAGCGGGGCAACATTTATTTCGTGGCGGAGTTCAGTAAGCCATTTGAATATTACGGAACTTTTGATGCTTCTTATAAAACGCCTGAATCGGGAGGTAGTATTTTCCCATACAAGAACAGTGAAACCGGAGACAAAATCGGTGCTTTTGTCACTTTCCAAACCGAAGATAAGGAACAGGTTTTGGTTAAAGTGGCACTTTCCTATGTGGATGTTGAGGGTGCCAGGAAAAATTTAAAGGAAGAAATGCCTGACTTTGATTTCGAAGGCATTAAAAGTAATGCAGAACAGATCTGGAACAAGGAACTGTCGCGGATTGAAATATCCGGTACTTCTGATAAAAAAATGGAGATTTTTTACACAGCAGTTTATCATTCTTTGCTGGCTCAATATATTTCTCAGGATGTTGACGGAAGGTATTTTGGCATGGATGGGAAGGTTCACAAGGCAGTTGGATACGATTTTTACGGATCATTCTCATGCTGGGATACTTACCGTTCCCAACACCCTTTTCTAACCTTGGTTGCGCCTGAGCATGTGAATGATTTTCTAAAATCGATCGTTGCCAAAGCCAAAGATTTCGGTTGGATGCCAGCCCAGCATTTTTTGAATGTTTACGGGGAAGGAATGGTAGGGGATCATCTGATCCCTATTGTAGTGGACGCATACCTGAAAGGATTTCGTGATTTTGATGCGGAATTTATGTATCAGTCGATTAAAAAGAAAGCACTGGAATTGCCAAAACCTCCAGTACCGCTAAGTGCAGGTCGATCAGGTTTGGAATATTATTTAAAATTGGGTTATGCCCCGATTGATAAGGTTACAGAGGCTGTCCCAAACACGCTTGAACTGGCTTACGACGACTGGTGTATTGCTCAAATGGCCAAATCTTTGGGAAAGAATTCCGATTATGAAATGTTTACCAAGAGGGCTTTGTATTATAAAAATGTTTGGGACAGTAGTGTCGAATTCATGCGGCCCAGGAAGGCTGATGGAACGTTTCTAGAGGCACTTAATGGTCGTGAACAAGTAATTGATACCATTGGAAAGCACACTTACTATCGGTATTTTGATCCTCTTTTGGTGGGTCGTCGTCCTTCAAGACACTATACAGAATCGAATGCCTGGCAATATATCTGGTCGGTTCAACACGATGTAAAGGGATTAATAGGTCTTTTTGGAAGTGAAAAGAAGTTTAACAATAAACTGGACGAGTTTTTTACAATGGATTCCAACATCACACCTCCTAAATATGTAGGGGTGGTAGGGACAATTGGACAGTATGTACATGGTAATCAGCCATCCCATCATGTTGCCTATTTATACAATTATTCGGGTGAACCATGGAAAACCCAGCAGCGCGTTCGTCAGGTTTGTGAGCAGTTATATAAATCGGGGCCGGGCGGACTTTGCGGAAATGAGGATATGGGTTCACTCTCCTCGTGGTATGCATTGAGTGCAATGGGTATTTATGCGGTCACACCAGGTTCCCCAGTTTACAATATTGGGTCACCCCTTTATGAAAAAGTGGTGCTTCATCTACCAGAGAATAAATCTTTCGTTATACTTGCCAGGAATAATTCGGCCGAAAACATATATATCCAATCTGCCACTTTGAATGGAATTTCGTTAAACAGGCCCTGGATTTTGCACGATGAGATTGTGAAAGGAGGTTCACTGGTTTTCGAAATGGGAGCAGAACCAAACAGAAAATGGGGAATCCTTTCGCCACCGCCATCAATGACCAAATAAATAATAAAAAATCATTCTAAATTATTTGGGGTATATTGGATAATTCTTTTTTTCGAACGTAAGATTTGTATGTTCTAAAGTCTTGTATGATTTGACTTCAGAGGCTGTTAAAGACGTAATTCCATCAATTGCTGCCTGAAATCTAATAGAGGGTAGTCTTTTTGGGTATTTCAACGTTTTGGTAACCACTTCATGAAGTTTTATATTTGCCCCCCGAAAGATTGAAAATATATATATACTATGAAGGGTTTAAAAATAATTGTTTTGGCCAAACAGGTCCCGGACACCAGAAATGTTGGGAAAGATGCCATGAAGGCAGATGGAACTG
>CAYHFJ010000325.1:0-3058 GCA_964355885.1 uncultured Flavobacteriales bacterium | reverse complement strand
AAACAGAAGAAGGATTTTGAAAATCTACATCTGACTTTAGCTCTCCTAACAATGATATCGGGCTTTCAGAAGATGGTCCCAAGGGTGACTTGTCAATTGAATCCGGAATACTATGAGTTGTTTTATTTAAAGTTTCGGCAGAATTAAAGGATTTACCGGGTATGGGTAGCTGTGAAGGGTTATTCAATTTACCGGACGAGAGAAATGGTTCTGCTTTTACCTGAATGATCATGTGCTCATAGTCAATTCCACGGTACCACTTTTTTGGAAGTTTAAAGGCGAAGTTTTTCGTATTTCCTTCATTATCCGCATCAGCAATGGAAAAAATCAAAAAACCGCTTAGCAATTTTTGATTCTCTGCTAAATTTGCAGTGAGGGTAATATCTACAGGACTTGATTCCCTGTCAAGCTTAATTGTTACCTGTTCAATTTCTTTTTGGACTATCCGGTTGTTGTCCAGCACCCAAGACTTAATCGCTACTTTCTGCGCACCCGAAAAATACACCTTAACTTCAAGCGCGCGCATTGCATCATTTGCAACTTCAACTCTATCTATTGTACTTAAAGCTGATTGTTTAGGGCGTGGCGGCCACTCTGGAAGGCCACTCTCAACAGGAACATTTGAGCCCTTAATCATGTCATCATAAATATCCTTTGCGTCTGCCTGCGCCCGAACCAACTCCTTATTATACAATCCGGAATAATTTGATTGTCCCGATAGGAAAGCGGGAAAAAGTATAAATAAACCAGTCAATAATGATAAAAACAACTTTAGCATATGTGACAATGTTCTAATGTGATGTAAATATGGAAACTTTATTTTACAATCAAAATTTAATTGCTCCAAAACACCGTAAAAAACATTTTGCGTCTTTAATAAAAAGACATACTTTTCAGGCGATTGTAAAAAAAACATTCTCATGAAAATTAAAACTGCTCATAAAAATCTGGTCTTAATTTTTATTACAATAACCGGAATAGTATTTTTCTATAGTTCATGTAAGAAGTCAAATCCCGATTACCCGGGTGGTCCTTGTCCGGCTTGTCCTGTTATTGAATCAATATCGCCAACTACATTGAGTAAAGGTGATACTGTAAAAATCAAGGGCAAGAATTTTAGCACTGATATTTTTAACGATTCCGTAATTATGAACGGAAAAACTGCTGAGATTTGCTTTACTTGTGGCAATTCAGAAACGGTTTTATATGCTATTGTACCTCCAAGGACTGGTCCAGGAGAATTACAGGTTTTTGTAAATGGGGATTTGGAATCGAATACGTTAAAATTTAAGTATGACTTTTCTTATACTTCTCAGCTTTTTGCCGGCCACCAAGATACTATGGGTAATTCAGGTAATCATATTGAAAATATTTATTTTCATTCACCAACAGCAATTTGCAAAGATAAATATCAGAATATTTATATTTTAAATGGCGGCAATGCAGAAATAAAACGGATTGATGTTTCAGGAAATGTAAGAACGATTTATAATGGTAGCAGTGATTATCATCCTTATGGATTAAATTCTTCTCCTGACGGGGAGGCAATTTACATTACAACTTTTCAATCTTTTGATAATTGGTCAAAGCTTTTCCGTTGCTATGCAGGCTCAACAGATTTTATTCCTATAAGCTCAAATTTATTTGACCCCACCAACAATGAACTATTTAAAGGATTAGCTATAGATAATAGTGAAGATTGTTACTTCCCGGTGAATACATTCGGTTCTAATCCATTTATTGGAGCAATAAAAAATAATGGATCCGTAGAATCCAATCTGATAAGTGATTATTATTGTTATGGACTTTCCTACTTTGAAGGTGATGTATATATTGTCGGAGACTCGACCTCTAGTGGAAATAACTTTTCAATTATTAAGAAAAATTTAGCTTCAGGTAATGTCGAACCAATTGGAAATAACATACTTGGTAATTGTGGGTGGTATGGATGCGGTCTTCAAGTAAATATTTCTAAAGAAATATTTATTACTGAAGGAGTTTTAAATGATATAATCAAAATTTCTGCTAATGGATCTGTTTCCAGAATTACTGATCTTTCCTTAAATGGTCCATATGGTTTATTATTAGATGAGTCAGGTGACATGTATGTCACAGAGTTTTTCGGGCATTGCATAAAAAAAATAATAGCAGAATGATAACGAAAATCTCTAACTTATGAAAGCTTATAGTCTATTCTTCTTATTATTTTACACAGTGCATGTTTATTCTCAGGTTGTAGAAACTCCACAAGAAATTGATACCACTAAAACTTTTTCTTCCGGAGAACTCTTAAACCAAGGCTCTATCGGAATTCCAACTCCATACACCGCTCCTCGTGTTACTTTAAAAACATATCGCTTAACTGCAATGATCGGCAAAAGCCCTTGGGATCTTTATTTCTTCAATACCGTACCCACCTTTACAATAAACAGGGCTGATTCAGTCAAGGTATTTGCAAATGACTTGCTAAATCAAATTGGCGGACTGTTAAATGTTTCCCTTTCTAAAGTCGGTTATTTTGCATACGGAGGCGATCAAAATGACAAAGACGTAAGGGGCGCTCAGTTGGATTTCCGGGCTGGAGCGAAGTTGCTCGATTCTCAAACCAGGGAAACGAATTCTGGTTTTATTATACCTATTATTCAGTCTACACTTGACTTAAGGTATTTAATACCTTTAGTACGTAAAGCTGATAGCAATGCTAAATCCGGCATTAAAAGCAGGATGGTAGGGAATCTTTCTTTCCGGCTATACGGAACCTTTATGCAGGTATTGAATAAGGATTCCTATTATGATATTATGAAGACGCACCGTGGCAATGCACCTGCATATACTGTGTGGACCGGTAGCTATGAGATCAATTTCTTTATTACCAACCAGATTTATCTCAGTTACGGACAATCATTTACGAATGATTTCGCAATCCCAAACAGGACCAATTTTTATATTAGCTATTCAGCTCCAATAGGGAGTGAGAATAAATAGACAAACTTGTGTATTTTCAGCAAAAACTCACTTCCCGAATTTCTCCATCACTTCATTGCTGATTCCTGTATTG
>CAYHFJ010000324.1:0-3101 GCA_964355885.1 uncultured Flavobacteriales bacterium | reverse complement strand
CGAATATCAATTAGACCAAAGTGATAAAATTTGGAAACCGGAATCGGGTGGAAAAGTTCTTTTAAAATTTTAAGAAACTGTTTTAAATTTGAAATTACACCCAAAATCAAAATGAATGGGATTTAAACATTTTATTAATGTATAGATAGTAATTGTATTGGGTCTGTATTTTTTCTCAATTTTCAACCACAGTATAAATAGTCGTACAGGACAATGATGCGATAAAAGTGTTCCAACAGGTTAGATATTTCAACGTTCCCCACTACTTGGAAGGACAAAAAAACTCAGTTGGAAAACAAACAGACGGTGGATGAGGCGTGTGTATTATATTAATATACACCATCTTAGTTCATTCTAAGTAAAGAAAATTGGTTGCAACTTTCGAATGAAAGGGGAGCATCATCAAAAAGGAGGTCGAGTTCGACCTCCTTTTTGATGTAAAACCATAGTAACCTTTGCTTATCTGCAAGGTAGAATAGATGAATTTCAAAAAGTGAGCCGAAAATAATTTCTATTCGGCTCATATTTATTATTATATTTGAGCCGAATAAACAATATAATCGGCTCATGAACCACTTTAACTGGCAACATAAGGACTGGCCTGATTTCAAATTTGAATTAACAAATCTGGAAAAGTATCTGTTAGCATTTTATGAACGGATTGGAAATGTATCAGGTATTTTGAAGGCAATTCCGGAGGATATGCAGACTGAAGCCCTGCTGGAAATTATGGTGGCAGAAGCTGTAAAAACATCGGAGATTGAAGGCGAATTCCTAAGCCGAAAAGATGTAATGTCTTCCATCAAAAAGAATCTCGGATTGGTTACACAAACAGAAAGTAAAGATATTCGTACTTTAGGGATTAGCTCACTAATGATTGATGTGAGAAATAGCTTCAGCAATTCACTAACTGAACAATCATTATTTGACTGGCATACCATGCTATTGAGCCATGTGAAAGGAATCGAAATTGGGAAATGGCGTTCGCATCCTGAACCAATGCAAGTTGTATCCGGAGCGGTAGGCAAAGAGAAAGTCCATTATGAAGCACCCCCGTCACACTCGGTGCCAAAGGAAATGAAGAGATTTATCGATTGGTATAATGAAACAGCACCCGGCGGTAAAAAAGAAATAAAAAGTGCTCCAGCCCGTTCAGCCATAGCACATCTCTATTTTGAATCCATCCATCCTTTCGAAGACGGAAATGGAAGAATAGGAAGAGCAATTGCAGAAAAGGCATTATCACAAAGCATCGGTCGACCGGTCATGCTTAGCTTGTCCAAAACCATTGAAAGCAACAAGAAAAGATATTATCAGGAACTTGAAAAAGCTCAATATTCATTGGAGATAAATTCCTGGCTCAAATATTTTGTTGAGACAATCCTGGAAGCACAAATTGATTCCGAAAATCAAATTGAATTTACCTTAAAAAAGGTAATGTTCTTTGACCGATTCAACAATCAGTTAAATGAACGCCATAAAAAGGTAATAAAACGAATGCTGGAAGAAGGGCCAAATAGTTTTACCGGAGGAATGAATGCAAAGAAATATGGAGGCCTATGTAAAATATCAAAGGCAACTGCAACAAGAGACCTCCAATATCTCCAGGAATTGAATGCGCTTATAGTTTCCGGAGGTGGAAGAAGCACTAGTTATTCGGTCAATTTATAAATCAATGATCATTTATTTCATTGTATAACAACTATATAACAAATTCTATATATTGCAAC
This sequence comes from uncultured Flavobacteriales bacterium, assembly GCA_964355885.1. GTDB lineage: Bacteria > Bacteroidota > Bacteroidia > AKYH767-A > 2013-40CM-41-45 > QQVM01. The sequence continues at coordinate 1,371 of CAYHFJ010000324.1, read as the reverse complement.
TTTCGAATGAAAGGAATTTCCCTTCTCCAATCCATTTTCCTATTAAATACGGATTAAAAGCTACTAAATTTCTTGTATCTGTACTTTGACTATTACATGAGATTATCAAAGTCATCATACAGATCACTGCAAAAATTTTCATACTCTATTCATTTTAAATTGTGTCTTTTTTATTGGTCACATCTGGTTTGTACAAGAGAATCTTTGTAGACAGGGAACCCCTATTTTCGGGCATAGGCCCCATTAGATCGATTACTATTGGGGCCTGATGAAGGTGGCGCAGCTTTTTTTTTCACTTGTACTTGAAGAGGATTTCGCATAATTTCATAGCACAATTGGGGACTAGTTTTCTCAATGCCGGTTAGGAGAAAAACTACTTTGCCAGCGTCAGAGGCATCGATGGCATAGTAATTTTCAACTCCCGATACAGGCTTGATGCTCATACAGAGTCTGTCGAATAACCAGGTCCAACTCCCTTTTTTGTAGTAATCATTGTTGCGCTCAGGGGCTGTCATTAACCATTCATACTCTTTCCAGTTTCGCATCAAGCAAGGATTTTGATTTGGAATTGAGACAATCTTAAGATTACCACCTTCCTGACTTGAAAAGTGCTGTTTTATTTCTGTCAATGTCCATCCAGAATGATTTTCCCAAGGATAGGGATTAGCCGCATGATTATCATTCCAGCAATTATCAGTGGAAATTACAGTGACATATTTTCTTTTGTCTTTATTCGCTCTGGAAATTGACTCTCCAATTACCTGCACGGGACCCGCAACAATGATGTACAGTGGATTTTCAGAATCTGATCTGTCAATTTCCTGTTTTAATGCCTTGTACGCAATTTCTGCATCATCTACAGCACATATAAATCTAGTTTTTTCAAACCGAAACATCTTTCCACCATTCAATGAGCTCTCCTTCATTTGATCATAAGGCTTAATACCATTAACCCCAGGATGTTCATAATTACTCCCCCAAATATGATCGGAATAGATGTAGAGACTAAGATTGTTCTGCAGACCCTTGGCTGCAATGATTGCCAACGACAAAGGAGTTGCCGCCCAATCGTCATGGTCATGTTCATTTCCATCAGAACTTATCACTATTCGACCCTTATCTTGCCAAAGAGGTGCTTGCGAAAATGAGTAAATTGCCTGGCTTGATAAAAGGGTAGACATCAGGACGATTTTTGTGAAATTGATTTTAATAATCATATTGTTCATTTTGATACATTCAATTTTTATATTCAATAAAAGAATTAATTATAGAATTCTATTCGAGAAGATGTTTTGAATAAATCAGATTAAAAATAACACTAGTGTCTCGTTTAATTTTAAAAATGTTCTTTGAAATTTTTGATAATCAGTT
>CAYHFJ010000323.1:0-3131 GCA_964355885.1 uncultured Flavobacteriales bacterium | reverse complement strand
AACCTTCAAATGCCAATGATGGTGATTATAATACAATATGGGAACCGACGGTAAATGGCAAGATTTTGTGGTGGCAATTGGATATGGAAAATTTTTACCATGTGGCTAACGTGAGGTTAAACTTCACTGAAAGACCTTATTGTGAAATAAAGGTTGAAATTTCAGAGGACCAGTCCTACTGGAAAGAGTTCAAATTAATTAAACAGGAAGAAATAGTTGGTTCAAAAGTGGAATTGGCAACAAATAATAAATTAAATGGTAGGTTTTTAAAAGTAACGATTTCTCCAATCAATGATAAAAATAAAATCCAGCTTCGGGAAATTGAAGTTTTAGGAAAGGCAAATTAGCGTATAATTTACCGGGCTTTAAATTCAAATCCGAGATTTGAAATATTGTCTATAAAATTGATTGCCTGGTTTTAGGATACTGAATACATCATAAAATAAGCGATAAAAAAATATTTCAATGACATTGAAACAACTTTTTTTTTCTATTCTTCTGATCTTAATATCAGTGGGAAGAGCATTTCCTATCATTGTGAGTTCAACTCCAAAAACAGAAATCGCAGAAGGGCAGTTCTATCAATACCATTTGATAACGGACAAGAATTTGCCATCCGGAAGTTTTGTGATTATCCAAAAGCCCGGGTGGTTGAATTTTAATGAATCCAGTCGGGTTTTTTCGGGCATTGCGGATTCAAATTATGGACCAAATTCAACGACGGTCAGCATTATAGATGGTATTGACACGCTAAACTACACTTTTGTAGTTCAAATACGTCATTTGTATGAACTGCCCAAAATAATGACCCACTATGTTGATCCGGTTAAATATCCGGAGTTTAAACGAAGGAAATATCCCACACCAACATGGGCAACATTCAATGATACGGTTCAGTTTGTTGCAGGAAGATATATTCACAATTTTTACTGGGAGAATCTTGATAGCCGTTTCGGAGCAGCTGGAGACAGACCGGTCGCTCCGAGATGGTTTACCGGATACGGAAAGGTATTCAGACCAGGTCTTGAATGGTTTGGTTCGCTATCGGGGAATCCGGCAACCGATACCCCCTTCAAAACTGCTATGGCACGGCTGAAACAGCAAGGGATTTATTTGTTCAATATTGGAGGATATGGGCCTGGATCACCAACGAAAGGTTCTTTTGGGATGTTCAAACTTCCTGATTCATACAGGGATTCAATTCAAAGCATTTTGGGGGATAAGTTTCTTGGATTCGATGTGGGGGAACAGGATGGCCGTTATTTGTTTGTAATGAACCAATTTAACAGGAACAATACATCCGACAGGTTTCAATCCTATCTTAATTTCCAAAATTATATTCAACGTATCTCCGATGATCAGGGAAATAAAATGTCCTTGCTTACTGTTTCATGGGGGTCTCATTATCAGGCAAAGAATAATACAGTTTATATACTTGGAGCCGAATCGCAGCCCAAAAAGTATGTTACAAGTCACTCTGTGAATTACATGATGCTGCGTGGTGCTGCACGCACTTATGGCCTTCCCCTGTTTGGCGATGTTTCGGTCTATAGCAGTTGTGGTGAGAATGGTACTGGCAATTTTAAAGCTTATGGATCTGGTTATCCGTCTAATGGTGGCCCAATCCGGGGCAACAGTCTGGGTCTGATGAGGCGGATGATGTTTTCGCAATACCTTTATAATGCAGCGATCCTCGGATTTGAAGGCGGACAATATCCATACCCTTGGTTATCAACGCAACAGGAATCCCCAATTGCAGAAGTTCAACGGCAAATGTTCGACTTCGTTCAATCAAATCCTAAAGCAGGGGTGATGCATGCCCCGGTGGCTGTTCTTCAGGATTATTTTTCCGGATGGATACCAAAGGGAAATTTTTCCCCTATTGGAGGACAGGTCTCTGATTTTGGTACAATACCCTGGGATTTTGGTGATTGGCAAACACATTATGTGATCAGTAAAATTTATCCATCTTATGATCAAAATGGTCTGGACAATGAAGAGCTTGGGGGGATTTGCAATACCCCTTTCGGAGATATGGCAGATGGGATTCTTACGGATGTTTCCAAAGAAATTCTTACACGATATGGATTAGTTATTTGTAGCGGTTTATTAAGGAATGTAGATCAGGAATTAAGAGATAAAGTGCATGACTACTTAAATCAAGGGGGAAACCTTGTCGTAACCGGAAGAAATGCCCTTGCATTATTTCCGCAATGGCTCAATGCTGATGACTCCTGGATAACGGTAACCAATCCTGAACTCAATTTTTATGATGGAGCTTCCTGGTCAGCTTTTAAGGATACTGGTTCGTTTTTTGTTAAAGATAAATTGTCGTTACCAGTAGGGCATACCGTATTGGCCTATTCAATTGTCAACGGACAAAACAGGCCTTTTATTGTCCGGATTAATTCTGGCAAGGGAAGTTTAATGATTGTTTTGTCTGAATATGGCCTTAACACAGCTTCAACGGAAGGGGGACTTTTACCATCCTATTCAAATTTGCTCAGCCTTGAATTGGCGAAGCAACAACTTTTCAAAATCGATAATGACCAACTCTCATTTATTACTAACCGGATAGATAGTGCCACTTATACTTTAGGAGTTTTTAATAACTCATTAAAAGAACAATCCTTTCAGATACAATCCAAAATTGGGACGATTCAAAGTATAAATGAACAGGATCTCACAATGGGAAGAACCCCAATTAGCACACTTCAGGGTTATTGGCCTCAGCGTTACCAAGCCAACGATGGAGGCAACAATACAGCCAATACAATTATGGGGAGTGATGTGAGATTTTTTAAAATACGGGTGAACAATGATGTCCTGATTAACACTTCTGATTCGTTAAGTTATGCAAAATACCCTTTGAACAGATATCTTTATTTTCCATCTCTAATAAATTTGCAACAAAAAATCCTGGAGTGGAATACCGTGTTAGCTCATTTTGAAGGGGTAATGATTGATTGGGATGAAATCATGACATCCGATAAGGTTACACTTTTGAATAGTGCAACATGGTTAAATCTGCAAAATCTGAAACTTGTAGTTGATTTTAGCCGTGGGTTTGACGAATATTTTAAGACTCTTGCTCAGGATATAAGTAGCGGGAATGATATTCTATTGCAGTT
>CAYHFJ010000322.1:0-3147 GCA_964355885.1 uncultured Flavobacteriales bacterium | reverse complement strand
ATCCGGATCTGTTAAACCTTCACTTTCTGGTTTATTATAATCTCATATAACGTTTCTGTTCACGCAACTTATTGCTTGTATATTTATATGGATCGGTTAACGCAATGAGTTGCGCTAATATCACTTATGTACGAAGGAATATATAGGTTGAGAGAACCTTTACTATGTCCCACCGTTTTGCTTGATTCCTTATTCTGTATTCGCATAAATGCTGATAATTTTTTTTCTAGCTAGAAACCATTCCAACCTTGTTAAATCCATCGGCTCAAACCCTTCGACTAAGATATTGGATTTTACCCGTTAAACAAAATTAAGTACGACGCCGCCTTTCCACAGATTAATTCTTCAGGTCAGAAAAGTTCATCTTAACTAAATTCACTGAAAAACATCCTTCCCGATTCAGAAGCTCGACCTAATCTATGTCTAAACCATCTAAAGGACTTTCAATTTGATCAAAACCCTTGGGGGTTATATGAGTATATATCTCTGTAGTCTTGCTACTTGCATGTCCAAGTAAACTTTGTATGTATCTCAAATCAACGCCTTTCTCCAACAAGTGTGTAGCAAAACTATGTCTGAGTGTGTGTACCGTTACTCTTTTCTTAATACCTGACTTTCGCACTGCAGATTTCACAATCGATTGAACGCTGCGGCCCGAATAGCGTTGTTGCCCGAGGCCTTCAAAAAGCCATTTGGTCGGTCGGTATTGTGCATAATAGGTTCGCGCTAGTTTCAGGAACTTGGGGGACAACAGCGAATATCGGTCCTTTTTTCCCTTTGCGTCAACAACCTTTACCTGCATTCTGTCCGAATCTATATGCTCCATTTTAATATCAACTACCTCGCTCAGGCGAAGACCTGCTGAGTAAATCAACATTAAAATGCACTTATGCTTGATATTAGAAACTGCATTTAGAAGCCTTCTTACTTCCTCTTCGCTCAATACATCTGGTAAAATTTTTTCTGTTCTTGGTCGGTCTACATAGTAAATTTTTCGCTCTCCCTTCCGTACCTTTTCAAAATAAAACTTGATAGCATTGATGGACTGATTCTGTGCTGATATAGAAACCTTTCTTTCATTTACTAAATATTGAAGGAATTTTGTAATCCTTGCTTCATCGATCTGATCGATTTCGAGTTCATTATAATAATTGATAAACTCTTCAAATTTTGGTTTGTATGCTCTGATTGTTTGTTCGGAATACCTCAGCTCCTGCAATTTCAAAATATACTCTTCAGGACATGGCCGGTAGTTCTTAATATCAGCTCGTGATTGACGGTTCTTCTTCGTATGATCAATCTCTTCTTCCTCATAGATCACGCGTAATTTTTCCTGAGCTGCGACATTACGGATCTCCTGAAGATACTTATCGGCATAAGGTACACTCCACCATTTACCACTTCTATTCCAACTTTTGTAAGGAAGGCTATTAATAACTCTAGTCAAGGCCTGATTATATCCAAAAAATATTTTTAGTCGTCCGACCTTGGTTTTAATCAGAAGTACGTCCTCTTTGCCTATTTTTCTCTCTACGATATCACCTGAATTGATATCGAATTCTTCATGAATTATTAATTCAAAGATTCGGTTATTAAAATGCTTCTTTAATAAATCAAGATTATCCTTGTAATTTGGAACAACCCAGCAATATTGTTTGGCATCCCAATGGCTGAACCTGATCGAAAGTAGAAATAAAGTGTCCGAATCTCTTTTCGGTAACTTCACGGCAATGCGACGTCCAAACACCTGAATACTTACATTCCCATCTTTTTTTTTAACTGATGAAGAGGCAGATACTTCCGGTATATTTTCAGGCAAACCCGATAAAGTATTTTGAACCTCCTGCCGCTTTGTGTATTCAACATAGGGAAACAAAATCAGCAACTTTTCAAAGGCCTGCTTTGTATAGGGTATATGCCAACAATTTAATTCCGCACTCCATTGTGTATCGGGTATCTGTTTCAAGGTGGCCAACGAATCAGGTTCAAAATTAAATTCAATTTTAATCCTGTTTTCACTTTTATGAGTCATCTTACTTACTTTCATTCTCCTTTAATTCTTTGCCTGTTAAAACGCCCATCTTGAAATAAACGATTTCTTATTGCTTCGATGAAGGGCTCAAAAATAACCAGGACACATGAAATAAATGTTCCGCAAAAGCAGGTTTCTTTGTTGTGATAAAACAATGCTTTGATTCAATTGACTCCGACTCGCTTTTATGATAATCTGGTTATCTGCGAATTCCCTTTCGTTTGATTACCTCCTCATCACATGACGCAGTCTTGATAATTTACAATATCTAGCTTCTTATCTCTAAGATGAAGCTAATCATTCAGTCAAATCAAATTTCCTGAAAGAAGTTCTTCTTGTCGCGGAGAAAAAGCCATGTTAATCGAAAAGAAATTCAATATCCCCGATTTTTGACAAAAACTGAACCTTTTCCTAACAAATACAGACAAAAAAATAGCGTTTTGCTTTGAAAACCACTAAAATAATTGCATCTTTGCGCTCCTTTTAAAATAACGTAGGAGAATGTTTATCCACCTCGGTCGGCGGAAAGGGACCTAGAACCATCAATAACAATAGAAAGATGCCAGTAAAAATCAGATTAACGCGTCATGGTAAGAAGCACAGAGCTTATTACCATATTGTTGTGGCGGATAGTCGTGCTCCGAGAGATGGAAAGTATATCGAAGTTATCGGTAATTACGATCCCAACACGATTCCGGCTACAATAGAAATTAACCAGGAGAAAGCTCTCGCCTGGCTGAAGAACGGTGCGCAACCGACAGATACTTGTCGTGCCATCCTCTCTTATAAAGGAGTTTTATTTAATCAGCATCTCCAAAAAGGTGTTGCAAAAGGCGTCATCACGCAGGAACAGGCTGATGCAAAACTTCAGGCTTGGTCTGATGCCAAATCCGCTAAAGTGGAAGAGAAACGTACCCGCGCAATCGGTAGCGTATCTAAAGAAATTGAAGCTCGTCTGGTAGAAGAAGGTAAAAAGAAAGAGGTTCGTCTTGACGCATTGCGCAAGAAGAACACTCCTCCTCCAACCCTTGAACCGGAAGCTGCCGCAGCACCGGAAGTTGTTGCAGAAACCAGCGATGCTCCTGCTGAAAATAACACAGCCGGCGAAGCTCCTG